>NZ_JBOEFX010000259.1:0-1903 GCF_050633125.1 Lewinella sp. | reverse complement strand
AATTCGGGATGACTCATATTATAGGAAGATGTGTAGATTATCTTTTGCGAACTCCCTAAAATTCTATCATAATACCTATACTCGGCAATGGAGTTCCAGACCCCGTTTCCAATTCTTTAAGTAAATAACGCTGCTCATCCATTGGCGCATCGGGATTAATGATGATCGGCTCACCGATGGGATTACCGTTTTCATCGAGGGTACGGTCCAGTATAAGTTCCGTATCACTCACCGCAGCACCAGTGATGTTTTCGATATCAAGGAAAAGGTTCAAACTCCACTTATCAAAGAACCACTTCTTATCGACCCTTAGGTCTATAGCACTGAAAGCATCTTGCCGCAATGTATTCAGTTGATCATAGTCAGGTACCCCGCGTGCATTACGATTCCAGTTGGTTACCAGGTTTGATGATGATGCAAAGGGAGTGAAAGGAAGGCCATCTTGAAAACGCCAATTGACCCCAATTTCCCAATTATTACCAAAGCGCTTACCCACTGCCAGGTTCGCAATATTACGGGTATCCCAGGCCGAAGGGACATATTCTCGGTTTTTGTCTTGAAACTGTGTCCAGCCAAGGGTGTAGGAAAAGATGCCATAAAACCCTTTATAAAGTCGTTGCTGAAAGAGGAACTCGATGCCATAGGCGCGGCCATCTGCGAAAGGTACTGCCGGTTCGTTACCCACCACCCCAAAGTCGCCACCGAGGTTAGCCAACGTTAGACTATCACGTAACAATAGCGGATAATCCTGGTAACCTTTGTAGTAGCCCTCAATCGTAATTTTCGAGTTGGCAGCAGTATTCCATTCAAATCCTGCTACTACATGGTAATTCTTCAGGTAACCAATACCATTCTCCTTATTCACCAGCTTCCCTCCTTCCTCATAGCCTAAAAGGGTATAAGAAGGCAGTTGAAAATACCTGCCAGTATTAAAATTAAAAGAAAAAGAAGGGCTCAGCGCATAGCTCAACGAAAGACGAGGAGAAGCCTGTTGCAGTGGATTGCTCATCTCATCAGAGTAGCTGTTTCCATCAAAGCGAATCCCCAACGATATAACTAGCCGCTCATCAAACCAATCTCTACTAGCTTGGGTGTAAAACCCGTAACGATGCATATTAAAGTCTGCCGCATAATCAATATCCTGCGCGCCCGCAGAGGTAAAAATTCGATTAAAAGTACGGTTATTGTACTTATCGTATTCGTAATTGATACCGTACCCCAACTTGTAATCACCAATTTGGCGGACGTCTTCTGCTCTGAATTTATTCTCAATTTCCTGACTCCGATAGCGCAAGGTGAGGTTGTCTTCCGTGCTGTCATCATTACCTCGATATTTTTCAGCTTCGTTGTTCAGCATATTCCGGCTAAGCACAAAGGTCCAGAAGCCATCATCACGATAGCGTTTGTAAACCAAGCCATTNNTCCATTGTGGAGCTACCGGTAAATTAGCTAATAAAAACTGTTGATCTTCGGTCTCATTGGCATCAAGGTTCAATTTAAACTGGTCTACGGCTCCCAAACCAATAAAACTGATTTCGTTTTGCTCATTAATCTTGTGCTTCACCTTGACCTGAAAGTCATTATAAGTAGGTAAAAATGGCAATTCCAAAGCTTTAAAAAGAAGCTGCAAATAAGAACGGCGAGCCGACACAAGGAAGGTTGTCTTATCACCAATGGGCCCTTCCAGCGTAGCACCTACATCAGTAGCACTGACCATAAAGGTTCCTCCAAGTCGATCACTACGGCCATCCCTTTGCCGGAATTGAAATACAGAACTCAACGCGTTTCCCCGGTTAGTAGGGAAAGCACCACTGTAAAAATCAACTTCGCGGATAAAATTAACATTGATAAGTCCTACCGGGCCACCGCCTGCTCCCTGCGTAGCAAAGTGATTGATATTAGG
>NZ_JBOEFX010000258.1:227-1041 GCF_050633125.1 Lewinella sp. | reverse complement strand
GCCGTCACCCGTAAACCTTGGGCTTTAGCTTCGCGAATTTTCTCAACCCCCTTCGCTGTAGAAACATGGCTAAGATGCAACCGGGAGTCGGTATATTCTAATAAGCGGAGGTCGCGTTCGATCATCAACTCTTCAGCCAGAGAAGGAATACCGCGCATCCCCAACATTGTACTCACAATTCCTTCATGGAGCTGCCCCTTGCCAGCAATGGTTGCCTCTTGGGGTTGATTCATAATCAGGCCGTNNTCTGAAAAAGCGACGGCTCCAGCGCCACGCATATCCAGCATTTCAGTAATTTCCGCACCAACAAGGTTCTTACTTACCGCACCAATGGGCAGCAAGTCTACTGGTGCAAAGCGAGATTGCTGCAACAGATAACTTACTCCTGACTTGTCATGAATAACGGGTTGTGTTTCCGGGCGAAGGCCTACTTTCGTAAAGCCACCTGCTGCTGCTGCCTTTGTAAGGGAAGCAATATCTTCCCGGTGTTCAAACCCAGGATCGCCGCCTGTGGCCTCAAGGTCTATCCAACCTGTCGAGACACTTGCTTTGGGCAAGTTTATTTCTTCCGCACCGTCAAGGGATAAGTCTGATCCAATCTCTGCCAACAGGCCGTCGGTGACTCGGATATCTACCGTTTGACCGTGCCATTCGCTGCCGGGGTCCATGATTTTTACTGCTCGAAAAAGCCTCTGCATAAAAGTGTCCTCATTTAAAAGCCAAATTTAGGAATTTTGAGGGAGATAGAAGTAGCTTCTTGTCGATTCCTCCGAAATGTTGCTTATATCACTTACCAGTGAGTAAGAGACTAAGG
>NZ_JBOEFX010000258.1:0-184 GCF_050633125.1 Lewinella sp. | reverse complement strand
CCCCAGCAAGGGTGAGCGAAGAACTCGCTTGTAGACCTCGAAAAGGTCAAACATTGGTAGCTTTTGCACCAACGAACGAATACGACCTCGGAGGTGGTCGCACCTTGTCTATTAAACGAGTGCGCAAAGCGTAGCTTGAGGTGTACCCACCCCCGACTTTACAAGTCGACCCCGCCAGCGGGGT
>NZ_JBOEFX010000257.1:0-573 GCF_050633125.1 Lewinella sp. | reverse complement strand
TAGATTGCTTTACGGTAACGGCTTCTCCTTGCACACTTGATCCTGTAACCTTTACCGCTCCTGCTGATCTTTGTGTCAATGCCGGTGTACAAGCTGGCCTTGGTAGCGGTAGTCCGACAGGTGGTGTTTACAGTGGTACAGGTGTTATTGATGACGGTAATGGCATGACTTATAGCTTTGATCCTGGTAGTGCAGGAGTTGGTGTTCATGCAATTACTTATACAGGATCAGGCACAGGCTGTACTGCTACAGATATGGTCGAAGTATTTGACTTACCCGTAGTAAGTCTCTCTACGGCGCTATACTATTGTGTCGATGCTCCTCTTCAGGGTGTACCAATTACAGGAGGCTCACCTTCTGGAGGTGTTTATAGTGGCCCTGGTGTTACAGACAATGGCAATGGTATCAACTATAGCCTTGACCCTACAGTAGGTGGCCCTGGAACGATTACGATTACCTATACGATCACAGATGCTAATGGCTGTAGTAATTCAGCCACCAGCAATATAGAAATCATTGAATGTGAGGTAGAAATCACGGACCCCTGCATGTGTCTTGACAATGCGACAGTAT
>NZ_JBOEFX010000256.1:0-1185 GCF_050633125.1 Lewinella sp. | reverse complement strand
TTTTCTTAATTGGCTACAACTCAAGCTTAGCTGCAGTGCGAGGCACGAGCATTGTCAGCTAAGCAAAGTTAGGTACAGAACTTATTTTATTCTACTTTGCTCAATTAAGAATATAATATTTGTCCCTGTCAAATTCAATCCATATCTAGTCATTTCATCATCTACTTTTTGGGGGATTTTTCCCTGACCATGCCCAGCACGTTTATTCCTAATTGTTGGGATCCCACTTTCTAGAAGATTCTGAAGTGAAGTAAATTGATTTTGAGTAAATGTCGGAACTAAACCATTTTGAAAACACACTTGTATTAGCTTTCTTGAAGTATCAGTTGGTTTATGTTCCCAACCTTTTTCTGTACAAATTATCTTCATAGTGCTCTCAAATGCTTTTAAACACTCAGTTAAACATTCCTTATTTCTTCCATGCCTATAATGCTCGTGAGCTTTCAAATACTCTTCATTTGCACCAATAAATTTTTCATCCCATAAAAGTGAAATTACAGGTTTAGTAATTTGTGAATGTATGTATGTGGAATCCACTCGAATTATTTCACCACCTTCAAACTGATAACCAATTCCATGTTCCTTAAACCTATCATTTAACTCCTGGATAGCTTGATCTGGTTTCAATACTATTTCAGTTGTATGTTCATATTCACGCAAATTCTTTCTTATAAACTTATCTATAAATTTAAAACACAGCTCAATCACGTCAATTACTGATTCAATATTATCAGTACTAAGAAGGTATTCTATAACATATCCTTCGTTTGATTCTTGGTAAACATTTCCTAATTGAAAAACTCCATATTCTCGGCAAAGTGTTTGATGAATAAACCTGTATGCGTCTTCAACCTGATTTCTATGCCCATAAACCCTCTTATCTTGTCCAAAGGCATCTCGAATGATGTGCACAACTTGGACTCGTAGAGGTTGAGGTATTTCATCGTATTTAAAGATCTCCGGACTCTCTCCTCTCAATCTTTTTTGGCGTTTCGAAAACAGGTCAAATATTGGCATAGAAAAATTTTCCTTTTTACACTTAACAATGGTAAATATAACTATTGAGCATTAAACAATTATAATTCAAACAACCTATAGAAAGTTCCCAGAATGATCAATTTCTTACTTTGTCAAAGCTGGAGCCCCTTTTAAATGGATTGTACCTAACGGCTGGTGCCGGCGCAG
>NZ_JBOEFX010000255.1:317-1822 GCF_050633125.1 Lewinella sp. | reverse complement strand
AGTTTTTTACTTCCCTTCCAGGTCTTTGCTTGCGAGTGCCGATACCAACCTTGGTTCGATTTGTTGGCTTACGATCAGCATACTTATGTAATGGAAATTGAGGTGATTGAAAAAATAGAACAACCTGCTCGGGCTTTGCAAGCACCTCCTGTTGATACAGCCCCACGTCAAATAAATCCACCACCTCCGTTACCGGAGCCACCGCCATTTGATTACGAGGATTTCAGTATCCGGGTATTAACCAATTTCAAAGGCGATGAAACCAATATCCACTTATTGAGAGCTAGCAATAAAAGTTCGAGTTGCTCCGGTGCTCCCCAGGCTGGCCAACGTTATTTGGTCTATGCGGATGGTTTAGCAACCCAAGAAGGTTTTTTTGCACTGGTTATTACCAGCGCTTGTCAGCGGAAAATACCAGAAAGTAGTAAGCATTTTGAAAAAGAAAAAGAACTGCTCGAGTTGCTGAAAGATCGTAGCCAAGGAGTATTTGTCACTTATGAGTATGACGCCGGAAAGCTGCCCATTTTAACAGGTGGCTTTAAAGAAGGTCAACGATCTGGGACATGGAAAGTCTACAATCCTTATGCTACCGATAATCCCGAAGTTATTGTACGACTACGTTATCGTCGTGGAGTGCTGGTGCGTCGTAAATTTTACCGTAAGGAATTGGCGTCGCCTGCAAATGTATTGCGGTTTATGTGGGAATACGAATACGAATGATGTAGATTTGCACTTCCTATTTTTACGCTTCTTATTTTGTTATTACTATGACTACCAGCCGCCGCTTTCCCGCCGAATGGGAACCTCAATCCATGGTTCAGTTTACCTTCCCGCATGCGGATAGTGACTGGGCAGAACTGTTGGAGGAAGTCACCCCTTGTTTTGTGGCCTGCGTCGAAGCCGTCAGCCGGTTTCAAAAGGTACTGATCGTTGCAGATGACCGCAAGAGGGTAGAAGGGCTTTTAGCGCATCTGCCTGCCGAGCGGATAGAAATCATCGTTTGCCCCAGCAATGACACCTGGGCCCGCGATCATGGTGCAATCACCGTCATTGAAGATGGTCGTCCCCTTTTGTTGGATTTCATTTTCAACGGCTGGGGCCTGAAGTTTGCCGCCAACCGGGATAACCTCATTACCCGAACGCTGCACACTTGGGGTGTCTTTGATAAAACGCCGATGCAGCAAATGAGAATGGTGCTCGAAGGCGGCGCCCTGGAAACAGATGGGCAAGGTACACTNNGCGGAAACCGAAGCGGAACTTACCCGGCAACTGGGGGTAGATCGCTTCCTTTGGTTAGACAACGGCTTCCTCGCCGGCGATGATACCGACTCCCACATTGATACACTGGCCCGTTTTTGCAGCCCGGATACCATCGCTTACGTGCGCTGCACCGATGAAACCGATGAGCATTACACCGAACTGAAGCTGATGGAACAAGAGCTTCAATCCTTCTGCACTCGTGAGGGAAAACCGTACAACTTGGTGCCACTGCCCTGGCCTACGGC
>NZ_JBOEFX010000255.1:0-166 GCF_050633125.1 Lewinella sp. | reverse complement strand
ACCCGAAGATGGCCTCGCGCTGGGCGTTATCCAGACCTGCTTTCCCAACCGAGAGATCATTGGTATTGATTGCCGCTTGCTCATCGAGCAGCATGGTTCGCTGCACTGTATCAGTATGCAGTACCCTGTTTTTACTTCTTAGCAACGTCGGATTAATAACTGTCAG
>NZ_JBOEFX010000254.1:0-2004 GCF_050633125.1 Lewinella sp. | reverse complement strand
AACTCCGGCTACCACGCAGCCCGTAGCTTGCGGAGGGTTGTCGCTGGTAGCAAAGTTGGGCGAATTATTCTCTTCTCATCAAAGATTTACCATCATAACCCTCAGAAACTCTTTTCAACTGTTTATAGCTTACTCCCTTGGACGTTATCTTTCTCCTAGTATTTGGCTCCGAAATCAAAAAATCTTGGATAAAAGTGTTTTCGCCGTTATAGACTTCTTCAATTCTACCATCATTTAGAATTCTTAATACTAGAAATAATCCTATATTTTTCTTGTAAGTGTAGTTTCCGCCAATGAAAGAGCATTTTATCTGTACTGGCATCTCTTCTTCTCCTTTTGCCAAACCGTCGAAATCAGGTTTAGAGACTTTATCGAGGGTTACTTCATAGAAAGTCTCTGCAACTATTTCACCAAAATCACCAACAATGTTTCCATCAATGGTAAATTTCCTTCGTGGCTCATAACTACGCAATTCATTTTGAATAGATATCAACTTTTGATATTTTTCCAAATAAAATCTTGGTAAAACGCCTATTATTTTTTCCATTGTAAAATACTTATGTGAATATTTCCAGTGACTTCAACAGTTCTGTTGCTCGATTCCTATAAACTTTAGATACATCATTTCTACCCATAAACTGTCTCAAAAAGACAAAATTCAACTGGCTTCCGTTCAATTCTTTTTGAAGGACTTTTAAATCAATCTTATTCTTCTCTATTATTTCAGGAAAAAACATATCCAAAACATGCCAACAAGGATGTCTACCACTAACTATTATGAATTTCAAATTTATTTTAGACATCTCTTCGATCTGGCCCCTTAAATAAGTCCTACAATTTCTAAAGACTAAATCGAAGTCTTTAATTTTCATCCATTTTAGAGGAAAGGTAGATGAGTAACATCTCACAAGATCGGTATGAGCTACACCTCCTTCTAATCCTATATCGTCATGTAAATTAGGAATCCATTTTTTTAGAACTGAAAAATAACTATTCAATCCTGGACCTTTTTCTAGTATACTAAGAGAATAAGTGTCATTATATCCTATTTTCTTCGAATAAGGATTTACGCCGATGTATAAGAGTTTACTACTCTTTAATCCCCACAAATATTCTTCAGGAGAATACTGTCTCTGGAAAACAAACTCTCCTTGAAGTTCCGAACTTATATCGTGTTTGACCGCTTTATTACACATCGCATTATGCCTACAGTTACAAGTCATTATCTACTCTTTTATTCATTTCGCCCAACTCAAGCCTAGGCGACGTGCGTAGCGAAGCGGAGCATGGACGTCCTAGGCAAAGTTGTGCCCAGCCATTTTTTCCACGTACTGTTTTGCAAGTATTATTTTGCTGTCTTTTATTAGCACGTTAACACTGCTGCTAATTTAGAAAATAATCATGGAATCCATGGTGGCCTTCGGCCGCCTTATAGAGCGAAGCGAATGCACTCGTTAGCTTGGCAATTTTCCAATGGAGTGAAATCCTTATTCAATCCATCAATTAATATAACCTCAAAAATCGAAGCGGCATTCAAAGTACGATTAGCTTTTTCTCCAATGCCCTACCACACTACAGAAATCGGCTGTTCAATATAGATGATTCAGGAACAAAATGAGCAGCAGGTATTCTATTTTAAGCATTTCATGTATTTGCCAGATTGGTGCTTCAATCTTCTGGAACAATAGGGAAAAGCGATTATATGATCAGGTATCTTTTATCACAAAAAGCGACAAGACAGATTTATTTCATTTTGATCGTTTTAGCAAATTTTCTCTCGATAAGTACATAATTATATAACACTTGAGCACTAGACACCATCTTGTTTTTCCTCTCGTTTAGCAGTATTGTTATGCCATCTGGTAAATGCCGTAATATTGGCCACCCTATTTTTTCAACGCTGCGTTTGGCAAGTTCGATTTGAAAAATTTCAGCGCCTTATTTTGCTGTACTGTTTATTTTATTAATTCAAAAAGGTTGGGCACAACGGCTGGTGCCGGCGCA
>NZ_JBOEFX010000253.1:0-2241 GCF_050633125.1 Lewinella sp. | reverse complement strand
ATTAGCACAATTGGCTAATTTTTGTTAATTTACCAAGTCTATTAAAATCGGTGGACTTTTTTTTATTTGGTTGGTTAAAGTGTTGTGAGCTATTATTTAATCAGTTTTTCTTGCCATTCTATAAAAGAGGAAATCATGAGCTTAATTAATTGGTTGTTTATCTTGTTCGATCTGCTTAGTGTTTTGGGTTTGGCCATCTTTTTTTATGTCCTTTGGAGTCGATGGGTACTTAAAGGTCAGGTGTTTCTTTCACCTCAAGAAGCTGCAAAGCTTCGTGAGGCGCTTTTGCTAGAAACCCGTAAGCGAGAAGAGTTAGAAAGGGAGGTCAAGCGCCTTTATGCCCAGGTTGATTTGCTTACCAATCTACTACACCAGTTAAACGCTGGCCATCAAGATAAAATTCAGGTGGTTAGGAATGGGAAGTCGTTAGATCGTGCTTTTGTTTCTAATGCCCCTATGAATGTGGTTGGTGTGTGGCCACAAAACGTTAAAGCTGCCCCTCTTGATTTAGAGAGAGATTTTTCTAATTTCATCAATAGTGGCGGGCATTGGAATTATCGTGCTCTTAAGGGCCATGTGCCATTTAGCCAACTGATTAAAGAGTTTCGCCGTATGGTGCGTTCTGATAGGACGATTGCTATTTTTTATGCGGCTTGTCATGGCGATGATCGAGGGTTGCTTTTTTCAGACGGGTGGGCGGAGCCGAGAAAGCTGGCTGACTTAATGGTGCTTGGCCAAGTTAAGTTAGTTATTCTTGCGAGTTGCAAAACCAACCGGGTAGCTGATGCTATGCGCAGAGCTGGGGTGCCAGCAGTCATTTACATGTCCAATAAAATTTTAGATAAAGATGCTATTACTTTGTCTGGATCCATTATTGCTGGATTGGCTGACGGGCTTTCACTCGAAAAGGCGGTCGCCTTTGCTAAATCTGAAGTCCGTGACAAAGCTGTTGCACATGCTATTTTACGCTTAACAACTGGGCACGATTTTAGTGACTTGACAAAATCTAACTAATCAATAAAATTCGGGCTTAATTAGAACATTTGTTCTATTTTTTTCGGTTTTACATTTCTATCCATAAAGCTATATTTGGAGAAAACCATGCCTGATCAAATAGCATTTGATACAGATCAATCATACGTAATCGAAATTGCGGCGATGCAACAATTGGTATCACAACCTATTGTCAATGTTTTTCATATTGCGGTATCAAACGATTACGGCTTTATGACCGCTGCCGGATCTGCCGCAAATATCATGATTGACTCTTGGAAAACTTTAGCCGTTCACCTGTCTAAAAGTTGGCGACTTGTTGGATTCACCTGTCGTATCGCTAATTCCCCTGGTCATCGTAATATAGCCTTATCAATAGGCGAGCATGTAGTAGGGACAAGCGGTAGTGCCCTTTTGCCTCGTAGAAGTACTGGCATTGTTTCTTTTCAAACTGGAAAAGATAAACCAAGAGGCAGCCGTAAGTTTTTATCAGGATTTACCGAGGCTGGCAACGAACGAGAGGGGCAACCTACCATAGCGGTTGTTCAAACCATGCAAGCATGGGGTGATAGGTTTATTCACCATAACACAGGCAAATTAGGAGGAGCCGGGGACGAGTTAAATTTTGTCTTTTGTGCTGTTCGCCGAGGCGATGTTCTGTTATCTACATTCCCCTCTTTTGGAAACATAGACGGCTCTGTAAATCTAGTTACTCACTGGGAACCTTGGTTAGGCGGGATTGCCAGAAACCAGTGGAAAAGCTTAAGGCGAAGAGGTTAAGATAATATGGACATCAGTAAACGTTCTTACAGAGCCATTGTAACAAAGGTCTTGGATGGTGACACTTTCGACGCCTTTGTTGATTTAGGTCTTGGGGTGTCTATAGAAAAAAGGGTTCGTATCTTAAGCATTGACACCCCAGAGCTTGGAGAGGAGCATCATCAAGAAGCAGTAGAGGCAACCAAAGTCTTGCGCGACTTACTAAGAGTCGGTCAAGTCATCATTACAACCGATGATGATAAGCATGACCAGTATGGGCGAGTATTAGCACGAGTCTTGGTCTTACAAGATGGGGGCTTGATTGATGTTGGCCAGTTGTTGATACAAAAAGGGTTAGCTAGACCTTGGTACTGAGAATTCGCCATCAACGCCCTCTTT
The DNA here is from genome assembly GCF_050633125.1 of Lewinella sp. NCBI lineage: Bacteria > Pseudomonadati > Bacteroidota > Saprospiria > Saprospirales > Lewinellaceae > Lewinella > Lewinella sp. Next base: position 90 of record NZ_JBOEFX010000253.1, on the reverse strand, counting down.
GCCGCTTAAAACCCTCTTACACTAGTTCACCCCAAATAAACCTATCACGAGGCCAGCCGCGCCTCACAGAGCAAATAAAAAACGCCACCC
>NZ_JBOEFX010000252.1:0-1191 GCF_050633125.1 Lewinella sp. | reverse complement strand
CTGCGTGGTAGCCGGAGTTGGAGCCAATGCTCACACAAAAAAGAAAAACTATTATGATTTGCCTAGTAAATAACTGAAATTCAGCGATATGCTGATTTATAGTGCTTTGGATTCTCAATAATCAGTTGCAAAGGAACTTAGGTAATTGTAAGAATGTTTATCTTTATATACATCTAGCCTCCAAACGTGCGAATACAGAGGTGAGATAACCATAATATATCTAATAAATTATACTTACATAATGACAGTTAATACCAATGACATCAAGATGAATATCATCAATATCATTGCTCGTATTGATGATGCTGATGAGTTAGAACGGATATATCACTCTTTAGAAAAAGAGAAATTTAATAATATTAAAAAGCCTGATGTAAAGGACGCCATCGTTGAAATAAGAGAAGGTATTTCTTACAAAGAGATATTAGCAGAGCAAAATTATCAACCTATTAGTTATAATGAATTTAGGGAGTTAGCCGATAAGATTGAATGGGAACATTCTCTTGAGGAATTACTAGCAGAATTAGATTAATAAAAGCCGTTACGCAGAATCCTATGGATTACTTACTTGATACTAACCTAATAATAATCTACAGCCGTGAATCCAGAATAGCTAAGAAAATCGAAGATGACTATGACTTGTTTGACGATAAAAACAGCCTTGCAATATCAGTCGTCACTTTAGGAGAAATCGATGCATTCATTAAGAAATTGGGAATAGGGGATAAAAGAAAAAGAAGAATCGAGGAAGTTGTATCGAGATTAGCGAAAGTGAGCATTACTACTAAAGAGATCATTGATCGGTATGGTGATATTGATGCTTATAGCCAAGGAAAGCTTATGCAAAGAAAAGGAAATTTCTCTGCGCGAAACATGGGTAAGAATGATATATGGATAGCAGCTACTGCAAGTGTATATGATTTGACATTATTGACTACGGATAAAGACTTTGATCACCTAAAAGGGGAATATCTAAAGTTAGAATATTTAGATATAGAAAAATATAAAGACTAACAAATAACCGCACTGGCTCCAACTTTGCTACTACGTCCAGCCCTCCGCTTCGCTACGTGCCGTCGCAGTAGCCTGAGTTAGCGGAAACTTCAATAATAAGGATTTCCCCAAAAGAGCTCCTGCCGTGATAGGTATTTTCGCGCGTTACGTGTACCAGTATTCGGCCATCACGACTTA
>NZ_JBOEFX010000251.1:0-964 GCF_050633125.1 Lewinella sp. | reverse complement strand
AATTTTTTATGAGAAAGCCCTTATTAGTGAGGATAGGGCACCGATAAAATAAAAAAGGTTGAGTAAATTTTGCTCAGCCCTTCTGTTGTTAAATAAAAGGCTTATTGGATGATTAATTTTTTAATCAGCCTGATCCCTTCTATTTCTAAATTTATCCAGTAAATACCAGCGGGTAAATGATTTGTGGAAATTAATAACTCATCGTCCTCCGCGGCCAACTCAAATTGTTCTACAATCTGCCCTATAGCGTTGATAAGCCTAATTTTTTTGCGAGCTAAGGGAGCATTTTTGCAAATCAAACGGCTGTGATCTTTGGCAGGATTAGGTTGCAATTCGAGAACCATCAGGTCGGTCAAAGCTTGATCTACATCGTCAATGATGCATTCAATGCACTCATTGAAACAAACCGTATCCAGTGTTATGGGTTGTTCTTCGATAACCAAGAGAGGCCTCTGTCGGATGTCGTTAACTGTTTCACTACAATTGTTTAAAACATCCTCCTCTAATGTTTCAATAATTCCCTGATCGGGTGTTCCATTTACAAAGCGATAGTGGTAATTGCCCGGATTGACAGATAGGGTAGTTGTCCAAAAAGAACTGCCACCGTTGTCGGTCATGAGGAATTCATTGTTCGTAAGACCAAAATCACCGATCAAGTATACACCAGCAGGATCTGTTTCGCTGGTAAGCATATCCACCGTGAAAATTACTTCAACAGGAGCCGGCGGCAGGGTACAGTCCAAATCAGGAATACACTCTGCAAAACAGGTATTGATGATGGTGTCCTGCGTTACGGGCGATAGCCAACGGTTATTGTTGGCGTTTGGTAGGCCGCAATCTTGTCCTGTAAGGTCTTCTTTGCAACTTAGGTCTGGGCACAATCCATTACTGAAACTATAGAAGCTACTGAACCCTTCTGGGATAGTGAGGTTGATGGAGTACACACCGTCGCCATCAGAATCGT
>NZ_JBOEFX010000250.1:1391-1546 GCF_050633125.1 Lewinella sp. | reverse complement strand
GACCTCTACCGAGGTCAAGGTCAAATAGCTTCAAGTACCCCTGGAGGTATTCAAAATATAACCTAAGTATGTTTTGGTCTGAAGAATCAAATCCTGAGATGTGTCCCAAATTAAACGCCAGCGAAATCAAGATAAAACACCTCGGAGAGGTGAAA
>NZ_JBOEFX010000250.1:0-1351 GCF_050633125.1 Lewinella sp. | reverse complement strand
TTGAAGGCTTTTCATTCTCTGATCCAATTAAAAACACCACACACAAACAAAAAAACTTGCATTACAACAAAATCAATCGTACATTTGCGATTGACTATAAAGAAGATCAATGAAAGTACTAACAGAACAAAAATTCTCAGCCAACAGTCAGGAAGAAATGGCAAAATTTGCCAAAGCGCTTGCGCATCCGACAAGGCTTGAAATTTTACGTCTGTTCAGTACACAAAGTTGTTGCTTTACCGGTGATTTGGTGGAGGTATTACCTATTGCCCAATCTACCGTTTCCCAACATTTGAAAGAATTGAAAAATGCAGGGCTGATTCAAGGAGAAATAGATGCTCCCAAAATAAAGTATTGCATTAACCAGGAAAACTGGAGAAAAGCGAAGCTACTTTTTGCCGCTTTTTTCGAGTGATATTTTTTTACTCAAACCTATCGTCAATTTGCGATTGACGATAATAAAATAACGATCATGAGAGAGGTTAAAATTCTTGGAACAGGTTGCCCAAAATGCAAGCAAACGACCAGCATGGTAGAGAAGGCCGTCGAAGAACTGGGGCTAACCAATGTAACGATTGAAAAGGTGGAAGACATCATGAAAATCATGGAATACAATGTCATTTCCACACCGGCTGTAGTGATTGATGGTGACATCAAAATAAAGGGGCGTGTCCCTTCTGTCCCTGAATTGAAGGAGTTACTACAGTAAATAGTCAAAGATTATGTTTGATTGGATTCAACAATTTGCAGACTGGTTGGTGTATGAGCAATTTGGCTTAGCAAAAGAAGAACATCTGGCAGAAGCTTTAAATTTCTTCTTCTACGACAGCATCAAAATATTGCTTTTGCTTTTTGTCGTNNATCTTTTTTATGGGGATAATAAACAGTTACTTCCCTGTTGAAAAGGTTCGAAATTTCCTTTCGCGCAACAAGCTTTACGGCACGGAATACCTGATGGCTTCTCTTTTCGGAGTAGTCACGCCCTTCTGTTCTTGCTCTTCCGTCCCTTTGTTTATTGGCTTTGTGAGAGGAGGGATTCCACTGGGAGTTACGTTTTCCTTTTTGATTACGTCTCCCCTGGTCAACGAAGTAGCTATTGGCCTTTTTATTGGGCTTTTTGGCTTGAAGACTACCATTATCTACGTGATCAGCGGCGTGCTTTTAGGAATGACAGCAGGGATTATTCTTTCAAAATTCAGGCTTGAACGCTTTCTGACGCCCTGGGTAAAAGAGGTTTTGGCCAATGCCCAAAAAGAAAGTGAAGCGTTTGAGGCAGAGCAGACTCCTTTCCGCCAACGACTACCCATTATCTGGGCGGAAGTGCTGAATATTTTAAAGGGAGTCATTCCTT
>NZ_JBOEFX010000249.1:0-748 GCF_050633125.1 Lewinella sp. | reverse complement strand
ATCGCGTCTGTACCGCCATTTTCGTTCCAGCTCATCGTGATAGCTCCTTCAGCAGCGTAACGTAGACCGAAGTTCTCAGCACTTGCTACACCGTACTCGATGTCTACCAACTCAGCTCCGTTTAGGTTCAAGGTACCCTGGAAGCCTTCTACCGTAGACATATTCTCACCAGTAATAGCTACCGTGTAAGTATTGCCCACCTTCATGCTGATATTCTCAGCAACGAGGTTGAACTGACCGTTCAGTGTACGATCGTCACCAGCCAAAGCATTGGCTTGTGCAGACCCGTTTACATCACCGATCTTAACGCCTACGAAGTCTGCATCTAATACATCTCCCGCAAGGTTATTCTCGTTGATCAACTCTGGGAATGCTTCGAACCATGGGTTGGTCGCTACTGGGAAGCTGTAAGCAGCATCCACAAAGCGCCAGCTTGTGTTGTTCGCAAATTCCGTGTCAATGTTCAGGATCAACTTACGCAACTGGATCATATCCAGTGTAGTAATTGTGTTTGAACGGTTGATATCCGCAGCGATACGCTTGTAAGGGCTGTCAAGCGGCTGCACACCCAGGATGTGCTTGCTCATCAGTACAAGGTCAAACGTAGATACGCCATTTAGGAAGTTGGCATTCAGATAAGGAGTAACCGTGTAGTCACCACCTAGTGCTAGATCTGAGAAGCTGTAAGTTCCATCTGTGTTCGTAGTCATGCTCATTACAGCACCACCGTTAACACTTACTTCAACAC
>NZ_JBOEFX010000248.1:0-869 GCF_050633125.1 Lewinella sp. | reverse complement strand
ATTACGAGTGTACTCTTCAGTACTTCACTAGGGGCACAAAGTGCGGAAAGCCCCGAGGCTTGGTCTTTCCGTTATGTTTCCAGTAATTTCCAATGGCCACTGGATAACAATTCGGGCCTTTCTCGCGATGACTTTAGCGGCGGTTTAGAATTCGAGTATTTTCGTTACCTCAACGATAATTTTGATGTAAGCTTCCCTTTCCGGATAGCTTCGGCCCAACACCCACAGGATGCTGCTGGTAGCAGAACCCGGCAAGCCGTCAATATTGGCCTTGATGTATTGTTAAACCTTAATCTTTACAAAGGCGATGTCTTTCGCCCACGCTTATTTGCCGGTGTCGGTGGCTTGCTGCTAGAGACCTCTGATTTGTCGCTGGATGTTCCCCTTGGTTTGGGTTTAGACTTCTACCTGGGGCGTAACACCTCCCTTTCGACCACTTTTGCCTACCACTACAACAGCGTTGATCTACGTGATCACTTTATCGCTGGTATTGGCTTTCACATCGCTATTGATGATTATGAAGAGCCTGCACCTGTTGTTCTCGATCGCGATGGTGATGGTATCGTTGATGCAGAAGACCTTTGTCCTGACACCCCAGGTATTGTGGCCCTCAATGGTTGCCCAGACGCCGACGGCGACGGTATCAAAGACAGCAGCGACAAATGCCCGGACACCCCTGGTATCGCTAAATTTGAAGGTTGCCCCGATACCGATGGTGATGGCTTGATGGACAGCGAAGACAAGTGTCCGGAAACTGCCGGCCCACTAGATAACGAAGGTTGCCCCGTTACCGACCGCGATGGCGACGGCGTAGAAGATGCCCAAGACAACTGCCCCGACGTAAAAGGAACCGTAGCCAACAATGGCTG
>NZ_JBOEFX010000247.1:0-1330 GCF_050633125.1 Lewinella sp. | reverse complement strand
GCTACAACTTGATGATCGACGGGGTAGACACTGATCAAGCCTTTGGCTGTGGTGAGCACACCTATATGATCGAGTTGATCGAAGACGGTGAGGTGGTTTACACCTGTTGGGGTGACCTGTTCGCAGAAGACAAGACCGACCCTGTAGTGGAGTGTCCTGATAATACGGACGAAGTAACGGTTGATTTTGACCTTCAAACCCTGGAAGGTAGCATCGACGGTACGGAAAACGAACTGGTACTGGATGACTACTATTGTTTCCAGAGCTTCTTCGAGCCTGCTCCTGGTATTGCCTACAACTACGACTTGGTGACCTTCACGGTTGATCCTGATCTTCCTGCCACCGATGTGTACAACATCCAGACGGCGTCAAATATTCCTGGCTTGATCATTTCCCTGTACCAGGGAGAATTCAATCCCGACAATCCTTGTGAGAATGTATTGGGCGGTTCAGAGGGCGCTTACTTTATTGATCCTTTCTTTGGTATCAATGCCTTCTTTGCCCAAGACTACCGCATAGAGATGCCACTGGAACCAGGCCAGACGTATACGCTTTTATTGGCCAACACGAGCTTCGGAGCTACCGGTGATTACGTGGTGGGTATCGTGAGTGACAACGGCGGCACCTTCAGTGCACCATTTAGCGATCCTGCTCCCGTAGCAGTAACGCTTCCATTATTGTGTGAAGATGTTGATCTGATCGAGTTTGAGACGCCTCAAAGCTGGATCGTTAATGCAGCAGGTGTGCTGGACTTCAATGCAACACGCGATGCCTTCTTCGGAGGTAGCACCGCAGCACTAAATGCTTTCCTTGACAAACTAGCCCTTGGAGGTGTTCCTTTAGCGACAGATAACTGTGGCCCAATGGTAGTGACCTTGTCCGATGATGTCTCTGCTGCTGGTGATTGTGGAACCATTACACTGACGCGTACCTTCTCGGTGGCTGATCGCTATGATGGAGCTTGTATCGGTGCACCACGTACCGATGTATGTACACAGACGATTACTTTCAATCGCCCATCGGTGTTTGATTTGATCGTACCTCCTTTCACCGCAGTGATTGAGTGTGATGAAGACTTCCCAACTGATGGTGATATCGGTGGTCCTGATGATAACCCATCAGCCAGCGTAACGGGCTATCCGTTTATACTGACAGCTTCTGGTTATGTTGACCTCAATGATGTTTACTGTAACCTGGGTGCTTCTTACTCAGATGAGCCCCGCATCAATGTGTGTGAAGGCACCTACTCTCTACGTCGTGAGTGGAACCTGATCGACTGGTGTGATCCGGCAAACTCGTTTATCTACAACCAGCTGATCAAAGTTGGTGA
>NZ_JBOEFX010000246.1:0-2168 GCF_050633125.1 Lewinella sp. | reverse complement strand
CGAGTGATGATAAAGAAGTGTTCGGCCTTGATTTTGGAGACTTAGCTGCTCCTTATCCTACGGCTGGCGTTGCTACTGCTGCGAGTCACTGTGTTCCTGCTGCCCCACTGATTAAGTTAGGAGCTACGGTAGATGTTGAAGCAGATGGCACCCCAAGTCCCCTCGCTGATGGCGACGGAGCCGATGAAGATAGCTTTGTCCCTGGGGATTACATGTTTGTTCGAGGTCAATCAGAAGACATTACGATTCCATTAATGAACATGACAGGCCAGATGGCGAAGTTGGTTATGTTTATCGATTGGGATAATAATGGTGATTTCACAGGCACCAACGAGATGTACGATGTCATGGTTGCTGACGCTGCGACAAGTGCAACATTGAGCGGAGTTACGCCTCCTGCGGGAGCTGTGATTAATACGAATCTGGCGGTACGTTTCCGTTTCAGTACGGATCAAGCAGCCATTATGTCAGCCGGTGGTAACGCTTCAGATGGAGAGGTAGAAGATTACCTGCTTATGGTAATGGCCTTCGATTATGGTGATCTTACCGATACCGGTACAGGTACCGCTGAAGAAGACTACGAGACCACGGTTGCTGATGGTGGTCCTGTGCATAAGATCGTTACGGATGATATGGGTAACGTGATCCTTAAAATTGGCGGTACGATTGACGATGAACTAGATGGTCAACAAAGTCCTGATGCCGACGGTGATGGAGCAGACGATGATGGCTTCGATCCTACGAGCACGATGTTCGTACGTGGCGAGTCACAAGACCTGACGATCCCTGTAATGAATATGACAGGTGGCCCTGCGAAGTTGACGGTCTACATTGACTGGAACAACGACGGCGCCTTTGATGGTCCTGACGAAATGTATTTCACGACGGTTGATGATTTGGCAACTTCTGCGGTATTAAGTGGCATCACGCCACCAGCGGGAGCTTCAATCAACAACGAGATCGGTATGCGTTTCCGTTTAACGACGGACGTGGCGATGACCCCAGGTGGCCCTGCCCCTGATGGTGAAGTAGAGGATTACGAAATCGTAGTGATGGCGTTTGATTATGGTGACCTTGTTGACGGTGCATCTGGCACTGGCGAAGAGGATTACGAAACGTCATCTGCCAACGGCGGCCCTGTGCACAAGATCGTTACGAACGAGGACGATATGGTAACGCTGAAGATCGGCGCGAGTGTAGATGACGAACTCGATGGTCAGCCAAGTGATGATGCAGATGGAGACGGCGCCGACGAAGACGGTTTCGATCCTACAAGTGTGATGTTTGTACGTGGCGAGTCACAAGACCTGACGATCCCTGTAATGAATATGACAGGTGGCCCTGCGAAGTTGACGGTCTACATTGACTGGAACAACGACGGCGCCTTTGATGGTCCTGACGAAATGTATTTCACGACGGTTGATGATTTGGCAACTTCTGCGGTATTAAGTGGCATTACGCCACCAGCGGATGCTTCGATCAACAACGAGATCGGTATGCGTTTCCGTTTAACGACGGACATGACGATGAGCCCTGATGGCCCTGCGCCCGACGGAGAAGTAGAGGATTACGAGACGATGGTAATGGCCTTCGATTATGGTGATCTTACCGATACCGGTACAGGTACTGCTGAAGAAGACTACGAGACCACGGTTGCTGATGGTGGTCCTGTGCACAAGATCATCACGAACGAAGATGATATGGTTACGCTGAAAATTGGTGCATCTGTAGATGACGAATTAGACGGTCAACCAAGTGATGATGCCGATGGAGATGGAGCTGATGATGATGGCTTCGATCCTACGAGTGTTATGTTTGTACGTGGTCAATCACAAGATCTTACGATCCCCGTGATGAACATGACGGGCGGCCCTGCGAAGTTGACGGTCTACATAGACTGGAACAACGACGGTGTATTTGATGGTACAGACGAGATGTACTTTACAACGGTAGCCGATCAGTCGACGTCCGCGATCCTGGCGGGTATTACACCTCCAACTGGCGCATCGATCAACGATGAAATCGGCATGCGCTTCCGTTTGACAACGGACATGACGATGAGCCCAACGGGCCCTGCCCCTGACGGCGAAGTAGAAGACTACGAAATCATGGTAATGGCGTTTGACTACGGAGACCTTGTCGACGGAGCTGCGGGTACTGGCGAAGAA
>NZ_JBOEFX010000245.1:1272-2365 GCF_050633125.1 Lewinella sp. | reverse complement strand
CTATTGACTTAATGGGTGGTAAAACAATCTTTGTAGAGCTTAAAAACCCTGAATATAGAATTAACTGGGACGAAGTAAAAAAGGTGATCAATCAGCGTACAAAAATGATTATCATTAATACGCCACATAATCCATCAGGCACTATTATGACTGGTCAGGACATGGTTCAGTTAGAAAAAATATTAGACAATTCGGATATATTGGTGCTAAGTGATGAAGTATATGAACATATCATATTCGATGGGTACGAGCATCAGAGTGTTGCCCGTTTTCCGAAGTTAGCACAACGAAGTTTTATTGTCTCTTCTTTTGGAAAAACTTACCACACTACGGGTTGGAAAATCGGGTATTGTTTGGCTCCAAAGAAACTGATGGATGAGTTTAGAAAAACACATCAATACAACGTGTTCTCCGTACACAGTCCTTCGCAACAAGCTTATGCTGAATTTATGGAATTTGAGGACGAATACCTCAACCTAAGGCACTTCTATCAGGCGAAAAGAGATCTTTTCAAAAAGCAAATCAAAGGTTCTCGATTTAACATTTATCAAACGGCAGGAAGTTATTTTCAATTGTTAGATTATTCCAAAATCTCTAATGAAAACGATGTTAAGTTTGCCGAAAGATTAACCAAAGAGTTTAAAATTGCAGCGATTCCAACTTCTGTTTTGTACAATAGAAAGGTAGATCAAAATGTGTTGCGCTTCTGTTTTGCCAAACAAGATGATACTTTAATGAGGGCAGCAGAAGTAATTCATAAAATATAAGGTAGATTCATCTATCTTTGAAATGTGACAGATTTAACCCTTACTCTTGTTCAAACAAAATTGTTCTGGGAAAACCCGGAGGAAAATAGGAAGCACTTTGGTCGGCTCCTCGATTCTGTTGAACAAACGGATTTAATCGTTCTTCCAGAAATGTTTACAACCGGCTTTAGCATGAATTCAGACCATTTAGCTGAAGAAATGAATGGTGAAAGCGTGCTATGGATGGCTAAAATGGCAAAGCAAAAAAATGCAGTTATCACAGGCAGTATCATTATTAAAGAGGGAGGAAGTTTTTACAACCGACTTATCTGGATGCGACCAGATGG
>NZ_JBOEFX010000245.1:0-1232 GCF_050633125.1 Lewinella sp. | reverse complement strand
CTTTAAGAATGGCAAATCAAAACTGATTGTTGAGTTAAAAAACTGGAAAATCTGCCCACTTATTTGTTATGACTTACGATTTCCTGTTTGGAGTAGAAACATAGAGCAGTATGATTTGCTTCTTTATGTTGCCAATTGGCCTGAAGCTAGAATTTCTGCATGGGAAAAATTACTTTACGCACGAGCCATAGAGAACCAATCTTATGTAGCAGGAATTAATCGTATTGAACCCGATAGCAATGAGATTTCATACTCCGGTAATTCAATGTTAATTGATCCAAAAGGACACCTCTTATGGAAAGCACAGGATGATCAAGAGGAAATTAAGTCCATTCAAATCTCATTGAATGAGCTGAATGCATTTAGAAGTAAATTCCCTGTTGCTAAAGACTCAGATGAGTTTAGAATTATTTCCCATTAAAGTCAGACATGACTCTACCAAGAGTATTTACCGTGAATGCCTGAATAATTTTCTGCACCATTTCAATTCTTTCTTCTAAACTTGTCGCTTCTTCATCGTTCCACTTTCCCAACACATAATCAACCTGCTTCCCCTTCGAAAACTCGGCGCCTACTCCAAATCTCAAACGAGCGTAGTTCTGAGTTCCTAAAACTGCATTGATATTCTTTAGGCCATTATGCCCACCTTCACTGCCTTTCCCTTTTAATCTTAACGATCCAAATGGCAGGGCAATGTCATCTGTAACGATGAGCATGTTTTCTAAAGGAATTTTTTCAGCTTGTAACCAGTAATTGACTGCCTTACCACTTAAATTCATATAAGTAGTTGGCTTTACAAGTATTAGCTTTCGGCCTTTGAATTTGGCTGTTGCTGTATCTGCCAAACGGTTAGGGGCAAAAACAACATTGGATGCTTTAGCAAAAGCATCCAATGTTTTAAAACCTATGTTATGTCTTGTATTTTCGTACTCAGCACCAATGTTACCAAGTCCTACAATCAAGTACTTCATGAAAATTAAGCTTCTGCTGCTTCTTCAGTTGCAGCTTCTTCTCCTTCACCGTCTTCTTCTTCTTCTTCTTCTTCTTCTTCTTCTTCTTCTTCTTCTTCTTCTTCTTCTTCTTCTTCTTCTTCCTCTTCTTCTTCTTCTTCTTCTTCTTCTTCTTCTTCTTCTTCTTCTTCTTCTTCTTCTTCTTCTTCTTCTTCTTCTTCTTCTTCTTCTTCTTCTTATTATTCTTCTTCTTCTTCCTCTTCTTCTACTTTGGCTTCTTAT
>NZ_JBOEFX010000244.1:0-2190 GCF_050633125.1 Lewinella sp. | reverse complement strand
GAATTGGGTTCCATTAAATCAATTGTATTCAGAACATCAACGAAATATCTTTGAGTTTCCCCTGGAAGTAAAGTATCTACACCTAGGTTTGGAATAAAGCCAACTCCAGTTTCTATAAAATCCACAATTTTATCTTCAGATTTTTTTGTGATAAATTCATGCACAATAGGTATTTGATGATAGAGACTAAAGGGGACTACAATCGGAACACTGTGTGTATTTTTAATTTTCAAGGAATAATCTGTCAATCCAGAATCATAACGAGGCTTCAAATCACCATAATGCTGATTTCTGTAAAATTGCATTATCCCACCCCTATCTTTATTTCTAAAACATGAAACAAAGATTAGGGCTATTATCAATATTAAAACAAATGAAATTTTATTTCTAATCATAAGTTATTTATTTTGGTAATATTGCTGAATTATATCATGTTGTGCTTTTAATAGAAGTTCATGCTGACCATATGGTTTATGTTTTCCTAGTAAAAAGCTTTGACCGTTCATAAGTAAATTGTTATTCGCTTTTCCTCCATAATGCCCTTCGAATCCATGTTCATCAAGATTCCCATTTATAGACATTAATGCAAAAGCATCTAATTGATGTGCGAGTTCGTGAGCTATTGTGAGTCCTAAATAATATTCCCAACTAGAACCATACGATTTTTGAAAGTCCTCAACATCAAGTCCTGAAGCATACCGGCCGCCTCCATATATATCATTATGTCCATAGATATTGTGGATGCCTGAATTACCCAAAGCTTTGAATCTACCGATATTATAGAAACCTAAAAATAGCGTTCTATCTGAGTGTGTAACTTGGATAGGAAAATTATTTAATACCTCATTTTCTGTAACAAGATGAAAGTTAACATTTTTTTCAATACCATTTCTAGCTAAAATGCGCTTTGCTTGACTAATACTTGTAGTTAAATCATAACTTGAGCTGTTAGCAAGATAAACATCTATTGTTGCTGGTGAAGTGTTACTAAATGCCCCTACAATCCTAGAATGTAAAGCAGCATTCACCGCATTGAGTGCATATGTTTTCGCTCCACCCGCAGATAGACTTTTTGTCACAGCAGCTCCAGCTCTCCCACTAAACATTCCTGATAGTTGCCCTGAAAAACCTCCCAACAAAGCACCTGTTACTGCACCTACTGCAGCACCTACTCCTTTGTCTTTTCCATTAGAAAATTCATCAATCATACCTCCAACAATGGCACCTATTGTAGCTCCTGCTATAGCACCAGGAACCGAAAACCCACCACCTGGATCCACATAATTCATTGGATTGTTCAACATCGAATTATACGGTGTTTCACTACCAAACGAATGCGCATAAGGGTCACTTTGCAACCAACGCCCAATGGTGGGATCAAGGGTACGGTGGTAGGCAAAATTCAGGTTCAGCGATTCTTCGAGTTCAATACCGTTGTACTGGAAATTATTCTGGGGGGTAACCGTCCCAAACCAATAGCCATTCATATTCATCCCAAAGGGATAATAATGATTCTCTTGAATGATTTCGGGATTCCCCGTAATGGTGATTGCACCATCACCATTGAGGTCAGAAAACGCCAAGCGGGTGTTGCCCAGGTGGTCTTTATGAAAGTAGTCTGTTCTTACAGAGGATATTTCATCATTAGCATCGTATTCCATGACAAAGCGGCCATCATTACCATATACCGATTGAAGTTTACCATCAATCAGAATAGCATTGCCAGCATAGTCTTGTACCTCGTAGATTCCGTTAACATCACGGATTGTACGCCATTTCCGACCCGTAGCATCGTAGATGTGTTCTATCTCTAAACCATCTCCCAAGATTTTTTTAGGCTTGTTGAGTAGGTTGTATTCAATAGATACTCCTCTGTAAGGGTCACTCACCGTATTCCCATTTCCATCATAAGAGTAAGTAGGCAAAGCTGGCTCGGCACTTATTTGGGCACTGGGAAAACCATTATCTGCATAAACATCTGCAAGTCCATCTTTAACCTTCAACAGGTTCATTCCGTTACTAGGAAATTCCGGGATCCGTGGAATGAAGAATTCAAAGCCGATACAGTATTTACTTTTTACCTTAGTGGCCATCATCTGGGGAGCAATTGTTTACCAGGTGTGGACCTATCTGGGTAAAGATGATGATCAACCCCTTTACACCGACCAGGATTACTCACCAACAGAAACA
>NZ_JBOEFX010000243.1:0-1074 GCF_050633125.1 Lewinella sp. | reverse complement strand
TTTTTTAACCGGACACTACTGGGCAAAAGTCTAATTTTAGCTTGAAGTTTCATAGAGTTAAGAATTAGGGGAGTATATAATCAAAACCTATATCTGTACTAGGGCAAACGCACCAAATGCTTAACTTGAGCAGCATGACAAAGACATACGCGAACTATTTAGCAGCATAAGAGATCCACGAGTGCCGGGTCGCTGCCTTCATCAGCTGTCTGATATTTTATTTATCGGGCTGTGTACCTTATTATCCAACGGCGAAGACTTCGAAGATATGGTATCTTTTGCGGAAGAACGATACGATTGGCTGAAGACGAAAATCCTTTTACCAAACGGTATCCCTTCTCACGACACCTTCAATCGATCTTTTCAACTGATTGATTCTGATGAACTTATCCGAGTTTTGAAAAAAGACGGCAAAGCCTTAATCGATCATGTTAATAGTCAGGTGATTAGCTTGGATGGCAAAAAAATAAAAGGAGTAAGTCCTCATAGTCGCGGTAATTCAGGGCTTTATATCTTAAGTGCCTGGGCTAGTGAAACCGGCATTTGTATTGGTCAGAAAAAAGTAAAAGACAAGAGCAATGAGATTACCGCCATTCCTGAGATTCTTCATGACTTGGATATCACTGACTGCGTAGTAACTATTGATGCGGTTGGCTGCCAAAAGGAAATCGCTGCTCAAATTGTAGCCCAACAAGGCGATTACTTACTGGCAGTGAAAGGAAATCAAGCTGAGCTATTAGAAGAAGTGGTGGAGTCGTTTCAACATTCACCTCAAGAGGGTTTCGATCAGAGTTGGGAGTACGATCATGGCCGTTACGAAACAAGAAGCTGTAGCATCCTATCAGCTGACCAAGCACTGAGTCCTAAGTTACTTGATGCTTGGCCAAGTATTAGGACGATAACAAAAGTTGAATCAAGTAGGGTGATACTTGGTGTAAAGTCAATGAACACAAGGTATTACATCAGTAGCGAAGCGATGAAAGATGCAGAGTATTTCAACAACTTGGTTCGGAGTCATTGGAGTATTGAGAACCATTTACACTGGCACCTTGACGTTACGTTCAATGAGGATGC
>NZ_JBOEFX010000242.1:0-1640 GCF_050633125.1 Lewinella sp. | reverse complement strand
TACTGACACACTTTATGCAATATTACCTAGCTTCGCGGAGGCTATTGTCGTCCTAGCCAAAGTTAGTCGCTGTTTTCTTTTTCTTTATTCTTTTTCGTCGAAATTATGTAATTCAATATTGGTCTTTTCGTTTCTTCATCCTTTACCAACCGAATTAATCCCCCTTCAAAAGACCATTCAAATGTAATTTCCTCAGAATCGTAAACGAATTGCTTTTTTTTCAAGTCTCTTTCTTCTTTATCCGAATATCCAAAGAAGTCAGTTATGCTTTCAACTACTCCTTCTGCTTCTGTGTAATAAATAAAGCTTGCAAAATTCTTGAAAGCTTTCTTGAATGTAAAAATAATTCCTTCTTCTTCGGAGTAATTTTCATACACTACATAATTGAAGAAATTAAAATAAAATTTAGGTAATTTGAAAGCGTAAGTCTCAACCTTATTTTCCTCCGACAATGGAATTGCTTCGACAAGATTCTCAGGTTTGCAAAAAGAAAACGCTTCTTGTAAAAAACTTACTTCCTTAGGTGTTTCATAAATCACTTTCTTAAGTTCTTCAATAAACTCTTTGGGTTCTAAAATTTTGGTAGAGACATTAAATTCATTGTATAATACTTTCGATTTGATTCTCAGCTTTTTGTCAATAGCGACAAAGTAGTCACAATGAGCACCATAGAATGAATGTTCTCCGTCAGTTTGAATATTTTGCATATTATCTGTTGGCTTTGGGAGTTTATCGGTTTTGTAGCCAATCATATCCAACATCAAGTATGCAGTTGTATAAAATTCATATTGGTTAATCGGTTCTTTTTTATGTTTAAGGGATGATTCAACATATTCAAGATATGTCATTCCTGTTCCAAGTTCTGATAGAAATTCATCAATATTTTTTATCACTTCATCAAAAGACCAATTTCCCGCCACAATCGGGTTTAATTTAATTCCTTGTTCTCCGATCGACTTTCTAAAGTCCTTATAGTATTGACCGTCCTGCAGTAATTTCTTTGAAAACGGTCCAAACTCTTTCATCAAATCCCACATTGTTGAATCCGATTTTATACTCGGAAACATTTTCTTTAAAATTTCTTGATTTTCACTGTTTAAATCTATTCTGCTTGGCTGTAATTGATATAATGACTTCATGAGTGTCCCCATTTTCCCTAACCCAAATTCACTTAAAGATTCATCAAGTTCATTGAAAACTTTTTCCATGTCCATTAATGCAAATACATCTTCTTTATTTTTCTCTCCTTCAAAATATTCTTTTGGCGTTCCAAATAAAACCTCAACACCATCTTTTCCCCATCTTAACAAATGCTTCTCTGAAAGAAATTGTAACGTGTCTAAATCTATAAAGAACAATTCGTTATCAGGTCTATAGCTTTTCATTAGGTCATTGAAATGAGCTGGGGAGTATGGGAATTGAAGATATTGTTTATGTTCAACAATAAAATCTTTTAGCTCTTGAAACTCTGGTCTTTTCAAATTACTAACTACATTCCAATCAAAATAAACTCTAATCATATAGTTTTTATTTGTTCAAATTTATTTTGATTGGATTTAGTTCCTTTTTGTTTTTCTAATAGCGACTAACTCCGGCTTGTGCGCAGGCCGAGGAACGAGGCTTGTCGCACAAGCTAAGTT
>NZ_JBOEFX010000241.1:0-2181 GCF_050633125.1 Lewinella sp. | reverse complement strand
GTAATGGGTAATGGGTAATGGGAGAAAATGATGTCTCACACTGGATTAGGTTGACCTTTTTGGTTAACAAATGACTCTGAATTGAAAAGTTGAAGTTGAGCAGGATCAACTAAAACTTTAGATTTTTTAAGTGTAAAAACTTTGATAGAAGTTCTTTGAGTTAGTGGTATGTTTTTGAGTTCAAGCTCAAACTGATTAGGGGAAATCATACCTAATTCACCATGCGGGCAGTCATTATAATTTTTGACGGCCTTGGCCAGATGGCGCTTCAATTGGCTAAATGATTTAGGATTCCAATGGATCAAATAATCATTTTTAATGATGCCATTTAAGCGCTCCATACTAGTGTTTTCAAAGACGCTATTACACATACTGATGGCAATTTGGTGCTTTTTCAAAAGCTGTGTATACTCCTTACAGGTGTATTGGACCCCTTTATCAGAATGGTGAATGAGCTGATGTGAACTAGGTAATTGCCGATTTTTTAAAGCCGTTTTCAATAAAGCTATACTATGTTTAGCCTGAAGTGTATCGGCCAATTGATAAGCGATTATTTTGCGGCAATAAAGGTCCATAATCATGCTAATATAATAGTAGCTATCCCCTAGTTTATAGTAGGTGATATCAGTGACCCAAAGTTGATTGGCATCATCAAATCGTTTGTCTGATAATAGGTTCTTATAGGGGATTACTCTAGTGCCTTTCCAGCTCAGTCGAGGCTTAGCTTCTAGGGTGTAACCCGCCATTTTGCCTAGCTCTTCAAAGGCTACACGACCTATCCCTTGAGGTTGGTACAAGTAATAAATCTTAGCTAGACCAATTACTGGATGTAGGCTACGAGCCTGTTCCATCAGACCAATATAATAGGCGGTACGATCTTGTTGATTCGATAGCTTAGCCATATATTGCTGATGGGCTTGTTTGCTAATCCCGGCTATGTCATAGTAGGCCTTCATTTTGAATCCTTTTTGCTTGATAAAGCCGTGGAAGTAGGCGAGGACTTGGTGCCGAAATTTTTTTTAATGTCTACTTTCAGCTCCGATGAACTAATCTGCACGAGCTGCTCCAGATAATCTATCTGCAGTTGCTTTTGGCCGATAACCCGTTCTAGTTCCGCCAAGCGTTCCAACAAGGCTTTATTTTTGTGAGCTTCACTTTGCATTTGTACGACTTGGGTCACCCCTTTTTGATGATTCAATGAATATTTATGCAACCAACGATAGACCGACTTGGTCGATACATTGTACAATTTACTTAACTCTAGCACCGTGTACAAGCCTCGATCAATTTCTTCTACTTTTTGACGCTTAAATGTATCGCTAAATACGCGCCGAGGCCGAAGTTTACTTTTGCTACCGGCGCTAATTTCATTACCTTTTTTCATCCCTTTTAAGTTGTAAAAAGGTCAACTTTTTTTAGTGTGAGACAAGTGAATAGTGAAAATATTAATTACTAACGCTTCATTAGACATTGTTCCTATTAATTATCCATTTTAAGTATCAATTATTAAGTACCGCAATGTTTGATAACTTTTGGGCCTTTACGGAGCAATTCGTTTCTTTTACTAGAAATGAGAAAGAACAAATACAGTCTCAGCTAGTGCTTCGGGATGTACCTAAAAATCATACGCTTATCGATTTTGGAGACATTGCCAAGGAGAGTTATTTTATCAACAAAGGGATACTCAGGTTTTACTATATATCCGATGAGGGGAATGAAATTACCGGCTTTGTCTTCCAAGAAAACATGATGGCAGGATCACATGAAAGCTTCTTTTCCCAGATACCTAGCTTACAAGTGGTAGAAACACTGGAAGCTGCTGAGTTGCTGGTTTTAAGCCATGCTAATCTGCAACAATTGTATATGGATGTCCCAAAGATGAATGTCCTGGTGCGCAAAATATTGGAGCAACGAATGGCTCATGCGCAAAAGGTGCTCGCTTCCTTAATCATACATAAACCTGCCGACCGTTATAAAGCTTACCAAGAACTCCATCCGGGCCTAGAGAATCGGATTCCACAACATGTGTTGGCTAGTTACATGGGCATTACGCCGGTGTCTGTGAGTAGGATTCGAGGACGTAAGAGGAAATAAGGTGTTAGATAAAGACTTCAGAAGTTTTCTGTAGGCAGGACCGAGGAGGCTTCTGAAGAGGGTTCCAATAATTGGCCAATATTATAT
>NZ_JBOEFX010000240.1:0-1459 GCF_050633125.1 Lewinella sp. | reverse complement strand
ATTGTATAGTAAGTTCTTAAAACAAAAAATGAGGGCAGTAAAAACTTGGAAAATTGTTGTACTCGGATTGGGGCTTGTTGTTTTTGGTATAAGTTGTAGTAGTCACGATAAAAACTGACAGTTTAGTTAATTTAGAGTTAGGACACTTTAAATCACAAAACAAGTTTTATCATGACTACGCAAGACAAGTTAATCAAAACTAAGCTAGGATTATTAAAATTGGCGACACATTTAAACAATGTATCGCAGGCCTGCCGAACGATGGGCTACTCACGAGATAGCTATTACCGAATCAAAGAATTGTATGATACTGGAGGAGAGGCTGCTCTTCAAGAGCTATCTAGACGTAAACCGAATGTAAGAAATAGGGTTGATCCACACATAGAAGAACAAGTTAAAGCGATCGCCATTGAGTACCCAGCCTATGGACAACAAAGAGCCAGTAATGAATTAGCTAAAAAAGGGGTAACAATATCCGCAGGAGGTGTTCGCAGCATTTGGTTGCGTAATGATTTACAAACCTTTAAAAGGCGCCTTAAAGCCTTAGAAGCTAAGGTAGCACAAGAGGGTATAATTTTAACTGAATCACAGTTAGTTGCCATGGAACGAGCCAAGGAAGAAAAAGTGGCTAAAGGAGAAATTGAAACCCATCATCCTGGCTACCTTGGCAGTCAGGATACCTACTATGTAGGAACAGTTAAGGGAGTAGGCCGAATTTACCAACAAACCTATATAGACACCTATTGTAAGGTAGCTCAAGCCAAGTTATATCCATCCAAAGATGCTATTACAGCCGCTGATTTACTCAATGACAAAGTAGTGCCAATCTATGAAGAACATGAAGTCCGATTGTTACGTATGTTAACCGATCGAGGAACAGAATATTGTGGAAAAATAGAAACACATCCTTATCAGTTATATCTAGATTTGGAGGATATTGATCATACTAAAACGAAAGCTAAATCGCCACAAACTAACGGTATTTGTGAACGTTTTCATCGGACTATTCAAGATGAATTTTATGCCATTGTTTTCCGTAAGAAAGTCTTTACATCTATCGAAGAATTACAACTCGAATTAGATCAATGGATCGAATGGTATAACAAGGAACGAACCCATTCTGGTAAGCACTGCTATGGAAAAACACCATGGCAGACTTTTATGGAATCAAAACATTTAGCTTTGGAAAAACAAATTGATCAGTTACCTTGGCGAGTGGATGCAGCATCTTCTTTAGACAATCCCCCGCTAAGCAGCAAAAATGGGGTGTTGGCTAAAGAGGATGATGCGCAGCGGGAGCCTAATAAAATTAACACGAATCTGACAAATCAACCTAACTAAAATACAGCTGACTGTCAGATCAAGTCGTGGCTATTACACATAAGACACTTGGTTCAAAAGAACCAAGTGTCTTATCATTTTCACTATTTCTTAGATGTTGATTGCCAGCTTAGTAGCA
>NZ_JBOEFX010000239.1:301-1986 GCF_050633125.1 Lewinella sp. | reverse complement strand
CTTAAGTATTACCCTTTTGGCAAGACAAAGCTGAGATTAAAAAAGAAGATTACCAATAGGTGCGAGTTTATTTTTGGTTAATTATTTCTTAATGTTTTACCAAGGTTTCAAGCATCTCAAGCACCTCTTTTTGGGTAGAGAGCGTCTTGTCTCTAGCGTACCATTTTTGGGCATCAATCTTAGCTTGTTCTGCAATTGCTTTACGATCTTCTTCTGTAGTAGCCACCAAGGTCGCTGCTTTAGCGTCCATCACCTGATGTTGTAATACTTCCGGGCGTGGGCCCCAATGACCGAGCACTTCATTGCTTTCTTTGTCAATGACGATAGTGACGGGAATCGCTCGGGCGCCATTGGTAAGGAAACTATCCATAATGTCGAGGTGTTCGTCGCGCAAAATGAGAAAGTGCTCGATGTGAGGCTGGCTTGCAGCCATCTGGTCTAGCACAGGGATAATCTGAGCAGCATCGCCACACCANNGCTTCGGTAAGGGTAAGCCACACTAGCGGACGCTCAATTTTCTGCAAGGCAGCCAGGGTCTCCTCCGTCAGGCGAGAGCGCTTGTCCAAACGATTCATCCGGGTTACATTCAATTCCGTATAGTGGAGCATTGCCTCGCTATGATTTTCACCCGTAGTTTGGCCTTTAGCAAGTAGCTGATCGGCAAGCTGCCGAAATTCTGTGTAAGTGTACAAGTTGGAGATTTTGTCCCAAGCAAGATGCGTCATTGTTAGAAGTCGTTGTTTAACCAATTAACCCCATGAGGAGAGAGAAGGTTGAAGGGGGGAGAGCGTTATTTTACTCCCGACTCTAGCCATGCTTCTTGTCGCTTTTTAACCTTGCCCTTCACTTCTTTTGAGGGGAGTAAACTAACGTTAAAACCAGGGTCATAAGTAGCTGTAAAAGAGCCCGTAGTTTCAANNCCCGTTTTGCTTAAATCGGAGCTGGCAGGTTTGTCCAATTTTAAGAGCCGCTACTGCTTCCTTCCATTCTTCTTGTGAAGTAATGGCTGTGTCATTGAGTGACAATATATAGTCATCTTCTTCAAGACCGGCGGCATAGAGTGGGCTGTTTGCAAAGACTGTTCCGGCAACTCTCAAGCCTTCTTCGGTATCTTTTAGGCGTAAGCCATAAAAACCAACGCTGTCCATTTCGTTCAGCTCCATTTTTACCCCAAAATCTTCCAAGAGGCCTTTTAAGTCTGGTAATCCACTGTTGTATATATGTGCAGCAAACCAATTTGTGGCAAACGTTTTATTACCTGTCAACTCAGCGAGCAAGTGCTCCAAATCAGGAATGTGGTAGGGAATTTCCGGTTCACCGTAACGCTCCCATACCAAGCGCATAAAACGACTTAGGTCAGTATTGTGATCCCGGCGTAATTCGAGGTCAAGTGCTAGTCCGAGTACTGCGCCGTAGGAGTAGTAGCTGATGAAAGTGTTGGCAAAATTATCCCCGTCAATTGAGGTAGCGGCATCTACGAAGGGGGCACATTGACTCATCCCAATCGGGCCGCGGTGCCGAGTGCCGGGACGTAGCAATACGTAATTGAGCATTCCGGTAAGGCCACTTACATAGTCTTCCGCGCTGAGGATACCCGCCCGCTGTAAGCTGAGGTCATCAAAATAGCTGGTAAAACCTTCGGCGAACCACAATTCGCCAGAAAGATTTGCTTCATCAAAGTTGAA
>NZ_JBOEFX010000239.1:0-179 GCF_050633125.1 Lewinella sp. | reverse complement strand
CCAAAATCAAACGCTGGTAACTCGCCATAAACAGCCTGTTGCTCTAGCACTACTTTTTTAGTCCATTCTGCGTAAGCATCTAATAAACTATCGGGGTCTGGTGTCAGGAAAGCCATCTCGATGGTGTCGATCCTGTTGCCGCTTGCTACCGTCCAATTGCGGAAACGAATATCTCCTAC
>NZ_JBOEFX010000238.1:0-623 GCF_050633125.1 Lewinella sp. | reverse complement strand
GTAATCGTTCCACTACGGTTGGCATCCGCTGCAATGCGGCGGTATGGGCCATCCAGTACATCCACGTTCAGGATGTGCTTGGAGATCTTAACGATATCAAAGGTGGTCACACCGTTCAGTGGGTTGGTATTCAGGTAAGGTGTTACCGAGTAATCACCTCCTAAAGCCAGGTTACTGAAGTTGTAGGTGCCGTCCGTATTCGTGGTCATCGTGGCAGTCATGCCGCCATTAATGCTCACTTCTACGCCTTCTACCGTTTCGGCATCTTCCGTCATGATGATACCTGCAATGGTACCTTCGTCTTCACCACCACAAGTGGTGTGTAGTTGTACCAGGATGTAGGTCTCACAGTAATCGTAGTTACCTTCTTCATCAAAGGCGTAAACATAAACTACCGTGTTCTGATCATCATCTTCGGTCAATACCAATCCGGTATCATCAGGGCTTGGTACAAAGTCAGGATCAGCTTCTACGTCAGCAGCGCGGTAAATAGCGTACTTGGTTACACGAGGTAGACCGTTGAACAGTTCTGGTCCTTGCCCCGTACAATCACTGATTGGGGAACCTTCAAAGTCACTGGCCCAAATAGCCATCGAACAGCCTTCGCCTTCATTTGGCATCAG
>NZ_JBOEFX010000237.1:0-827 GCF_050633125.1 Lewinella sp. | reverse complement strand
TCTCCTGATGTGAATGACCCTGGTATGCGCCTAGTGACTTTTGATGACTTGCGTGTGGCTTATAAGCAAGCAGCTGAAGCACTTCTGGATGGCGGTTCAGATATCCTTATGGTTGAAACAGTATTTGATAGTTTGAATGCCAAGGCGGCTTTGTTTGCGATAGATGAGGTACGAGAAGAGCGAGGCGATATTCCCGTTATGGTTTCTGGTACGATTACTGATGCTAGTGGCCGTACCTTATCTGGGCAAACGCCGGAGGCTTTTTGGGTCTCGATGCAGCATGGCGATTTGCTNNTTGGTTTGAACTGCGCTTTGGGTGCTGATGACTTACTGCCGTATATTAAACGTATCGATAAGCAGGCAGATGTATTTGTGTCTGCTCATCCTAATGCAGGTTTACCCAATGAATTTGGTGAATACGATCAAACACCAGAATTAATGGTTGAACAATTAATTCCTTTTGTTGAGGGTAACCACTTAAATGTTTTAGGCGGTTGTTGTGGTACAACACCAGAACATATCGCGGCAATTAAAGCATTAGCTGATAACAATCAACCTCGATCAATATAATAAGCTCTTATATAACAAGATAGACATTATTTTATGCAAGATGAAGTAAAGAAAATACCGGATATGGTGCTGAGCGGTTTAGAGCCCTTAGTAATCAATGATGTTACCGGTTTTGTTAACGTAGGTGAGCGAGCAAATGTGACAGGCTCGCGGAAGTTTGCACGCTTGATCCAAGAAGAGGATTATGAAGCTGCGATTGAAATAGCTCGTGTGCAAGTAGAAGATGGTGCGCAAATTATTGATGTCAATATGGACGA
>NZ_JBOEFX010000236.1:0-1544 GCF_050633125.1 Lewinella sp. | reverse complement strand
TCGCCGGCGCCAAGGCTGGAACCGCTGCGGACTTCGTGGTACTGCGTCACACCGTCACTTGTCAGTACTTCGATCTTCGCGCCAATACCATCGCGGTTACTCGTCACACCCTGGAGATCGATGATCGCCCAGTTGTTGAAGTTCGCGTTGTCATTACGGAAGAGCTGCATCTGACCTTCGTAGTTCACGATGAACATGTCCGGGTCACCGTCTGCATCATAATCTGCAAACGCGCTCGTGCGGGTGCGCTCGTGCGTATCCAGGCCACCACTGCTGGTAGATACATCAGCAAACGTACCGTCACCGTTGTTCTGGTAGAGGTACGAGTTCATCTCCGTCTGCAAGTCCTGCATGCCGCCTGAGGCAACATAGAGGTCAAGCCAGCCGTCGAGGTCGTAGTCAAAGAAGTTCGCACCCCAGGTGATCTGGTCGTTGTCGGTCATCGTTGCGTCGGTGATCTCGGTGTATGTCGTGAGATCATTACGCAGGAAGACGCCACCAGCGCGAACATTCGCTGAGGTTGGGCTCGTGTTGCCGTTGTCAGTGAAGTAAAGGTCTGTATCCTGGTCACGGTCAAAGTCGCCCATTGCAAGGCCCATGCCCTGCTGGCACCAGTCGGCGCCAATTGAGGCACTAACTTCGGTGAACGTCCAGTCCGTTGCGCCGTCGGTTCCGCCGTCGTTACGGAAGAACTCGGTTGGATCGGTGCTTGAGGTTGGGCAATCGTTCACTTTGAACACGTCCAGGTCACCGTCTTTATCGAAGTCGGTGAAACCACCAACAAAGCTGCGGCCTTCGCGGTCAACGCCCATCAACATATCCGATACGTCGGTGAATGTGCCGTCGCCGTTGTTGTGGAAGATGTAGTCCTGGCCGTTGATGCCATCAAATGAAGCACCAGCTACTGCTGTGTGGTTGGCAATGTAGAGGTCTACAAAACCGTCATTGTCAAAGTCACCAAACGAGGCTGAGGAAGCGCGGTGCTCCAGCAACGCGTCGATGCCTGAGCCGGCCGTGATATCGGTGAATGTGCCATCGCCGTTGTTGCGGTAGAGCACGTCTTCGTCGCCGTTGGCAAGGAAGAGGTCTTTGTCGCCATCGTTGTCGATGTCAGCAACTACAACACCACCACCGTCATGCGATGCGTCTTCGACGCCGGCTGCGGCAGCCATGTTGGTGAAGGTCCCGTCACCGTTGTTGCTCCACAGGAAGTTTGCCTGTGTACGCATCGTGGTGTAGAGGTCCATGTCGCCGTCGAGGTCGTAGTCAAACCATGCAGCACCAGTACCTTTGCGCGGGTCCCCAACTACAGGAAACAGATCCCCGTCGTGTGTGGCCGATACGCCGGCTGCTGTTGATACATCTGTAAACAGACCGCCACCCGGAGGTGTTGCGTCTTCAACGATGAGGCTACGCTGGTTGATGCCAATACCTGTTTCGGTCTGCACCGTACCTGATGGCCAGGTTACCGTTACGCTCGTGATTGAGCCGGCTGTGCCGAGGCCAAAGTATCCACCGATGTCGTCGCCGGCGCCAAGGCTGGA
>NZ_JBOEFX010000235.1:0-761 GCF_050633125.1 Lewinella sp. | reverse complement strand
TTACGTTGAAGATTGGCGCTAGTGTTGATGCAGATGTGGATGGCCAAGTTAGTAACGACGCCTCTGGTGATGATGCCGATGGCAATGATGATGATGATGGTCTGGATGTATCGAACTTGACCTTCATAACTGGCCAGTCACAGGATATTGTGATTCCGGTAATGAATATGATGGGCGAGTTAGCAGAGTTGGTAATGTTTGTCGATTGGAACAACGACGGCGATTTTGGTGGTGATAGCGAAATGTATAGTGTTGATGTTCCTGATGGAGCGCTAAGTGTTACGATCCAAAATGTTGTTCCTCCAACGACAGCAACTTTAAATGATGACCTAGGCTTACGGATTCGTCTTAGTACCGATACGGATGCAGTAAGGAGCCCATTTGGTCCTGCTCCTAATGGTGAAGTTGAAGATCATGAAATTGTAGTGGTACTTGGTTATGACTATGGTGATTTGCCAGATAACGGCCCTGGAACGAGTGGGGACCCCAATGCTCCTGGTGTGCCGGCCAACTACCAAACACTTTCTGATGATGATGGTGCAAGGCACCGCGTGCTTACTAACGAACAGGATGAGGTGATTCTGAAAATGGGTTTGGCTGTAGATGATGAGGAAGATGCTACTCCCTCTAATGATGCGGGGATTACAGGTGGTGATGATAATGCAGCCACTCCAAGTAGCGATCCTGATGATGAAGACGGACTGGACTTAAACAACATTCCATTATTCATCCTGACGCAAACAGCAGATCTTGTGATTCCG
>NZ_JBOEFX010000234.1:0-2288 GCF_050633125.1 Lewinella sp. | reverse complement strand
ACTTGGTACGATAACGAAAGTGGCAGTGCAACTAAGGTTTTTGAAGAAATCACCTCAAAGTATACCTGTTATTTGATCAACCAAATTTTAGCCACGGTCATTCCTACCGATGGAGGGAAGATATATGCTAAAGGAAGCGGCTTGGAAACGCCGTGCGGCATCGCCCTCACGGAGGCACTGGGGCCAATGATTGCCAGAATGGAAGAACGTGCCGCCATTGATGATTTTAGTAAATCCAGGGGATTACTGCAAGAAAAGGTTGAAACCGTCATCGCGGAATTGGCAACAATGGAGGTCCGAGACAAAAAAGGGATCAACAAGCAGATGCAAACCAAAATATGGGGTGTGAATGTTTCCAGTTCAGACTTAGAGATTACCGCAATTTCGATCCTCAAAGTAGGCTTTCGCCTAAATGACTATTTTGATATTCAACTCAACCCCAAAGCCAATCTTGTAACGGTTACCCTCCCCGAACCAGTTATTCTGAGCCATGAAGTCTATCCCAAAATCGAAAAACTGGACATCGGCTGGTTGAGAGAGGTAGAAACGGTGAATTTCAATGAAAGTTTCAATGCCTTGCGTAAAGAATTTCGCAGGGAAGCCGTTGAGAGCAACCTCATGAAACGCTCTGAGCAACAGGCCGTACAATTAATGAATACGATGTTTGGCCCGTTGATAAAAAGTATGAATAACCGCTACGAGCTAAAGGTAGAATTTCGTCCTGTTCCCAATAACACTCAGGGAGAGAACATGGAAGATGACAGTAACAGTGTAAGGGGGTAGAATAATGCAACCTTGCAAGAAATAAACTTACGAAACAGACAGTAACCCATGTTTAAACGCTTTTTTCTACGAGAGGAGAACATGCTGACGGCAATCATCCTCAACTCGATCGTAATCTTTGCACTTTATTTTCCTTCCCTTGAGAATGAAAAATGGTTGGAATACATTGATCATTTTTTTATTACGATTTTTACCATAGAAGCCATTGTTAAAATCCGTCATCACGGGTGGAAAAAATATTGGGAGGGCTCTTGGAACAGGTTTGACTTCATCATTGTAGCCGGTAGTATTCCAACGCTGCTTACGGGTTTTCTACCGGTTCCAGACACCTCATTGCTTATTGTATTCCGGCTTTTCCGTTTACTGCGTCTAGTACGCTTCCTGCGATTTGTGCCAGATATGGCCAAAATTATTCGCGGTTTAGGTCGGGCAATGAAAGCCTCTGTTTTTGTGGTCTTGGCTTTGATATTTTTGAATATTCTGCTGGCTATGATTACCTGCCAGTTTTATGGCGACATCGCTCCCGAGTATTTCGGTAATCCTTTGTCATCTTCCTATGCTATCTTCCAATTGTTTACGGTTGAGGGCTGGAATGATATTGCCCAATCAGTTGCTGAGCGGACCGATAGTCCATTTTTAGTTGGTATCACTCGCTTTTACTTTGTATTGATTGTATTGCTGGGAGGAATATTTGGAATGTCGCTGGCAAATGCCGTTTTTGTAGACGAGATGACAATGGACAACAACGATGAGTTGGAAGCCAAAATCGACCAATTGCACGTTGAAATTCAAGAACTGAAAGCACTACTGAAAAAATAAAGGAGTTCGAAAAAAAAACAATCTACACACTTTGCTACATGTTTTTCTGTATCCATCATCCCTAAAAAGAACTCTTTGAACTTTATCATTTACGATATTGAAGCAACCTGTTGGGAAGGAAGGCCTCCGTCTTTGACGCAAGAGACCATCGAAATCGGTGCACTAAAGATGGATCGATACGGAGATGTACTAAGTACTTTCCAGCGTTTTGTCAAGCCTACACTTCATCCTCAGCTTTCCCATTTTTGCCGAGAACTCACTAATATCGACCAAGTTGATATCAACAGGGCCAACACTTTCCCTTCTGTCATTGATAGCTTCATTGACTGGATAGACATTTGGGACGAAGAATACCTCCTTTGTGCCTGGGGGAATTTTGATCAGAAAATTTTCCAACGCGACTGCGCCCTTCACAATCTGGAAGACGATTGGACAGACAACTATCTAAATATCCGTAGGCAGTACTTTGACTTGAAGCGTCTCCAACGCCCTCGAGGTCTCAAAAAAAGCGTCAAATTGGAAGGTTTTGATTGGGATGGTGAGCATCACCGTGCTTTTGATGATGCCCAAAACCTGGCGAAGATTTTTCAGAAGTATATTGATGTCTGGCAATACTGAAAAGGGGAGGGGGATGCATTTGGGTTAGACCGCAAAGCTTATCGTTAAAAACGAAACCCCATGATTTC
>NZ_JBOEFX010000233.1:0-960 GCF_050633125.1 Lewinella sp. | reverse complement strand
TCGAATGTATTGCTTTTGCCAAATACTTCGCCATCAATACTGTACTGGTAAGGGCCTGCGCCGTCGATTACTTCCGTTACCGTTAGTGCGCCGTCTTCTCCGTTGGCACAACTGGTGCTCGCTGTCGTTACGGTAGCACTTTGGATGAGGTTGATCGTCACGGTAGATGTGCCAATACAACCATTTTCGTCCATCACGGTAATCTCGTAGGTGTCGTTAGGCAAATCAAGGAACTGATTCCCTGCCTGGAAGGTCTCGCCATCAATACTATAAGTCAGCATTCCAGCACTTCCAGAAGCATCTACGGTGATATTATTAGCAGTGGTCGTAGCAGATGCACTGATACTGGTTCCCCCTTCCAACACTACCATATTGGTAATAACGGTATTNNGCATCCATGACCGTTACTTCGTAAGTTCCTGCAACCAAACCATTAAAGACATTTTCCATCTGGAAGGCATCTCCATCCAGGCTATACGTAAATGGTGCATTGGGGCCCGTAGCATTGGCCGTGATCTGCCCATTGGCATCTCCTGCACACACTACATTTTCGTTTACGTAAGTGGCACCAGCCAGCGTGCTCATTCCAAACTGGATGGTAAAGGTCTCGTTAGGTATCCAGCCGCCGTCTGCAGCTATTACGCTAAAGCGGAAGTCGTCTTGTGTTGCGTCAACGTTGACATTGGTATATACCAGCAGGCCGTTATCAATGTCTGCTTGGGTAAAGGTAGCCCCTATCGAAACAGGTGATCCATCAAGCATCATCGTACCTTCTACAGGTAAGCTTAGCAGCGTAAACGTGATCGAAGTAGCGTCTTCTCCCGGCAGGCTGGCCAGCAAATGACTGTTGGGTACCGCAGCTGTAGTACCCGCTTCCATGATAAAAACATTGTTCACCAAAGCAGGCGTTGCTACCGGTGGAACGTCTAAGCAAATATCCAAACTCCAGCTGTCTAATTG
>NZ_JBOEFX010000232.1:0-1856 GCF_050633125.1 Lewinella sp. | reverse complement strand
GGATTACTCACCAACAGAAACAGTCTTAGTGCCGGACACCTTCTCCTTATCTTTAGCTTATCCAGATCCATTTACGGGTAAACCTTCCACCGGAAGTGCTAAGTCACATCAGAGAACAGTATCTGCTTCTACAAAGAAAAGGTCGCCTTCCTCTACTCCCTCAATAATAGAGGAACAACCTAAAGCGATCTCCCCACCAAAACTGATCTATCAAGGCTATTCCATCAATAACAGCGAGGTTACGCGTGTCCGCTTACAGCTCAATGGCAAAGGT
Source organism: Lewinella sp. (assembly GCF_050633125.1). Lineage (NCBI taxonomy): Bacteria > Pseudomonadati > Bacteroidota > Saprospiria > Saprospirales > Lewinellaceae > Lewinella > Lewinella sp. The sequence goes on along the minus strand of NZ_JBOEFX010000232.1, from coordinate 1,582 downwards.
ATCACCTATCGCTTGGACGAGGAAAAAGAAGGAATTCGAGTGGTGGCAATGAGTAGAGATTCAATAATTGTATTGAAAGAAAATTCGCGCTTCGTTTTTCCTCGTCAAGGTGGATAGAACAAGTCGAATAATTATCAGATAAAATAATCACTCTTCGCCGCCAACTTAGCACTATCCATGTTACTACACCGCAAATAGATTTGTAAGGTCTTAATGTTCTCCCAACCACCAAGATCTGCAATTGTCTTAATACTGAACTCTCCGCTGAGGTAAAGGTTCGTAGCGGCGCTTCGCCTGGCCGTGTGCATGGTAATAAAAGAACTTTTAGGTGCAGTAACATCCCCCTGCTCGACTATGTCGTTGATCCCTGCCGACACGATTGCCATTTTTAGTTGGCGATTGGCTTGTTGATTGGTACCCCAGGAGAAGTCAAAGTTATATTTTTTCATCAATTCCATTGCTCTTGTCCTGACCGGTATCGTTGCCTCTTTCTGGGTTTTCCCAGCCCGGTACCTTAGAAAGATCCTGTTGTCAATTTCGATAAGATTATCAGCAGTTATTTTTTGCAAGTCTGAAAAACGCAGGAGGAAGTAGTAAGCGACCAAGAACCGATCAAGTTCCTTTTCTAAGTGTGGCTGAGTCCTAAGATCGATGCTTTCAAGAATGGCTATTTCTTTTTCGGTAAGGAAGATTTTATTGGACTTATTTAGGCGTGGCCTCCGGAATCCTTTTTCTCGGTGAATAGTGTTCTCGTGGATTTTTCTTTCCAGGCCTATATTCATTACCCTCTTCAGTATTTTTACGTGCTTGTCTATACCTGGTAGCTGGCAATTCCCATCGGTGGATAAAAAAGTCGTAAAATTCTGGTAAAAGTTCATATCCAGACCTTCCAGGGTTGGCTTATCACCGCTCTTTTGCTCGTATTCTACGAGTCTGGTGTGGAGGGATCGGTAATTACACAAAGTACCTCTAGTGATCGAAAGTAGACCACTCCTTCCCTCTTCTATTATCTTGTCGACGAATTCCGTTAGACTACTTTTGCCAGATGTCTCAAAGAGATTGCTCCATGAGCCGCCTTCCAGGAAGTGCCGCTCAATATCTAGGCGCATTTTAGCTATTTTGGCATTGTATCTTGAAGCTAAGGGATTCGTATTGCGAACAACCTCCTTACGTTCATCCCAATCTTTAGGAGTCACTTGGATGCCCGTTGAAAAATATTTCTTCTTGTTCAGATGGCTAAAGTAGATTTTTACATCACAAGTGCCATTCTTTTTTACAAAGTAAGTCCAGAGTACCGTTCTAAAATTCATTGCTGGTTATTGTCTTTAGAAGCATTTTAGCTGAATAGGGACAAAAATAACAATAAATAAACAAAAATAACCGATAATAAATACTCAACAAACAAAAAGTGTTTTACTAAACAGCAGCAACTTTGCAGCTAAGAAATCAGCTAATCAATAGACAATCAACAGATTAAGAAAAAAATTACTCACCCCCAAAAACAAAAAAAGCCCGCTTCCAATTGGAAGCGAGCTTTTTTAAGTGACCCGTACGGGATTTGAACCCGTGTTGCCGCCGTGAA
>NZ_JBOEFX010000231.1:0-8778 GCF_050633125.1 Lewinella sp. | reverse complement strand
TAATTCAGTTGGACTTTCGGTATTTTACCGAAAGTCCAACTGAATTATTTTTTGCCTTTAACACTTTTCCAGAACTCACTGAAGGAGTTGAACTCCTTTCGCCAGCTGAGGCCTGTACCTACCTGTATACGACGGTCACCGCCAATATCTTGATCGCGGCGTTCATAAAGGCGAATCTTAAGATCTCGGTTTTCACTGATCGCATATTCGAGTACAATGTTCTCGCCAAAAAAGGTGCCATTGGTTGTGGTTTGCCCAAACTCAAAATTACCACCAATATCAAGAGAGAGCCGCTCGTTGAGTAAGCCTGATCGTAAATTTATTTCGACGGCATCCCCAAAGGTAGTACTCTGACTATTGGTTAAATCCTCGCTGGTTACTCGGTTGTAATCAAATTCAAAATCCAGACTGGAGATGGTTTTTCCATTCCCTACAACCTCGCTAAACAAGTCGGTAAGTAGTAGACTCAACTGATTGCTAAAGTATTCACTAAGCGTATTTGCGAATAGTTCTGTACTGTTAAAGGATAAATCAGAAGGCAAAAACTGCCCCAATACAATTAAGCCAAAGACCTGTTTATTCATCTCGTTTTGTTCTTGGCGCAAAACATTCAACTTGTTTTCCGCCAAATTGGCCATAATTCCTTGAAGGTTAGGGAATCCAATATCAAAAGAAATAGCAGGAGAGAAGAGGTCACCTTTCAAGCCTAGGATCAAATCAACATCAGTAGCTTGTTTGGCCTGTAATTGTTCAGCTGGTGGAGCATTTACCAGGTATTCTTGGATAAAAGTTGTCAAAGAAGTCTTTAAATCCTTGTACTCTGCAGAGATGTCAATTTGGGCGTTGAGGGGATCTCCATTCCAATTAATCTTTCCTCCGGGGCTGATACGGAAATCCTTATTAATTACATCATAGAGGGTAAATAGATAATTCCCGCTAGAGACCGTTACCTCTCCGTACATCTGAAACTCTTGGGCGCGAGGCAGAAGTATGCGCACATTGCCGCGGCCGCGGCCACGAAGGATGTCTCCTGCCTTTTCGTCAAAAATCAACTCCAATTCCGCGACTTCTGTAATCTGGAGGTCCATTTCCAGGTTCAGCCCTTTAATTTTGGTATTAGTGCCGGTAGAAGTCTGTTGGGTTCCCTGATGTTTATTGATAAACTTGACAAAATCTAGTTCATTTCGTTCAGCCTGATCAGTAACGGGAATTACGATATAGGTACTATCTCCAACAGTGCCGTTTATATAAATATTAGGTCTTTGGAAATCGCCTGAAAAGACGACTTCTCCAGATCCAATGGCTCGCCCGTAAAAAAGGTCATTGTCGCCTTTTGCCAGATCAATTCCTAAAAAGCGGCGAGTTTGCATTCGCGCAGCCAGTCCCATATGGCGAAGGTGCTGGTGAGTAATCCCTCCTTCTACAACTGCGCTGTTTCCATATTTATCATAAATCACCGTCCCTGTGGCATCAAACAAGTCGGGAGTCATTTTTATAGTGCCCTCCCGAAAAGTATAGTGGGTCTTTAATGCATTGAGTGTAAAACCACCGTTGCGGGCGACGATGGCACCTGTAGCACCGAGTTCATTGGTCAGCCCTTTGATTTGTAAATCCGCGGTAAAAATGCCGTGGGTTTCAGACATTCCTCCTCCCAGCCAGTACTCGGCAATAGAAAGCGGGAAGCCCCCGAATTTGGCATTAAGGTCTAGATAGTTTTTCTGGCGAGGCAATGGGATTTGGCGCCGAATTACGGATTTATCACCAAGATCAGCGAGGTTATATTTTGCCTGCACCTCCATCCATGTGGAATCTTTGCGTAGTGTAACCAAAGCATTCAACCGGCTCTTGATATTCGGTGCAGTAGCTTCCAGGCTAAACCTTCCAAAATTGTCTTTGTTAATATAGAAGTCTTCGCCTGTCATCACCGCATTAAGACCTTCCATCTTGAAAACATCGTCTACCTGAACCAGCATGTCAAAATTACCGGAGAAATTCAAAGGGTCATAATCCCATAAGTCATCGAGGAAACTAAAGTGAAAATTGGCCAATTGAACGCGCAAGCCTTTGTTGCCATTGTTTCTAATATGAATTTTCCGATCCTGGTTACTCAGTGAAAAATTTTCGGCAGAAATTTGCCCCTGTCCAAAGCGAATAAGGTTGTCTTCATCAATTGCCCATGGCGTTTGTAGTAAACTCAGATTTGATCGCCTTAACTGCAAGGCATAATCAACCGAATCTGGCAAATAGAATAGGCCATTGAGATTGACTTGATCGAATAAGTTAGGGGTGTCTGTACTAATATTTATGGCAAAATCAATCGTATCAGACTGAAGAATACTCAGAAAAGTAAAGGTATTGAGGCGAGGTTTTCCATTGATAATGGTAGAGTCAACGACAATATCCAGGTCACCTTCACTCTTGAGGGCATCCATATGTACGTAGACATCTGCCAGTCTTATTTTATCATAAGTTATCTGAGGTACTTCCAGGTAAAAAATCAGCGAGTCGTTGTTGCCATTGTAACGACCATTAAGATCAATGTCCTGTAACATTCCCAATTTAGGATCAATCAAATAATTCAAGCCTTTGGAGTCTGCAAGATGAAAATCAAAAGAAAATTGATTCACATCAGGAATCCGGCGAGGTTCTTTGAAGCCAAGGCGACCAGCAAAACCGGGGTAATTTCGCAATAAAAACAACTGAAGGGAAGCCGGCAGTTCATTCAGGTCATAAGCGCCACGAATTTCGCCGCGAGCAATATCGGAGTCTAGCCGAAATACCTTTTCACCATCCTGGGCAAAGAAAGTAAAAGCCCTGATGTACTCTATATCGTATTCTTCCTCTTGGTTCTTGGTGAGCTTGATGTTAGATAGATTAACATCCCCTTCCATTTTCGAGAACTGTGTATTTCTGAGCTTCAGGTCAATATCTCCCTGAAGAACCAAATCGGCGGGTGAAAGGTTTAGCGGCTGTAAAGCCAGACGGTTCAAAGCTGCATTAAAGTCAAAGGTAGGAACAGTATCCGTGAAATCAATCTCTCCGGTAAAGGCAAAATCTATATTTTCATCTTTAATGCTTAGGTCACCATTAAAGAAGTTTTTGTTTAGTTGCCCTGTAATCGAAGCATTCTCGTAGGTATAATCTTTGATCGTAATACTTTCAATAGCTGCGGTTAGTTTTGCTGAGGCCAAATCGCCGGTAAGCCCAAAACCATCTTCGACTTTAGAATTGAAATTTACTAACCCAAAAGCGGAGTTGCTTGTCCAGCCACCAAGATCAAAATCTACCAAATTAAGGTTTCCACTGTAGCGAGCTCGCTGGGCCCCTTCAGTAAGCACCATTTGCATATCCAGGCTAGCTTTCCCCAGATCTGTACGTAGATTACCGTTGGCTACAAAATCAACAAAAAAGCCAATAAAACTACCATCAAAGGACAAACGCCCAAGTTTATCAAAATTAGCAGGAGGATTAAAGTTGGGAATAAGTTGCCGTAGCGTTCTCACCTGGGTCCTAAACTGTTTTAAATCCAAGGTCAAAAATTCTTCATTTTTGACCGCTAAATTTCGAGAAGAGAATTTACCTTCCAAGGTAGTCCCATCAGCTAAATTTACTTCTAAGTTGCTACCTCTTAAGTTGTTAACTGTTCCCCGGATACGGCCATCGATCTGGAGGTTTGTGTTTTGATTGGTGGAAAAGAAAATATTGTCATTAAGCTTAGGCACAAAGGCCATAATGTCTTTTAAAGTTACATCTGCATCATTGAAGCGGGCATCCATTCTCACTTCATCCTCGAAGTAGGCCCAATCGGCAAATGATCTGTATTGAAAACGAAGGGTATCTCCCAAGCTACTGGTTGGCGTGATAATCGAAAGGCCATTGAGCGTCATTTCCCGAGGGGAAACGATTGCCTCTTTGGCAGACAAACGCTCTAGCTGAAAGCCACTACGGTCTTTTGCGGCGATCCAATTGACTCGTCCTTGGTATTCATCTCCGAGTAGATGAAAGCTATCTATTTCAACTTGGAGGTCATAAAGATCCAGGTGTTTTAAATCAAGTTGATCCGCTGCAGTCAATTTTACCGGTGCTTTGCGATAGTTGTGGTGCTTGAATTGTCCTCGACTAAGCTGAAATTCCCCGATGCTCAATTCGAATTGTGAAGCATCTGTGCTTGCCTGGACTAAAGAGTCTAATATTTCCAGCGGTTCAGGAATAGGGGGCCCATTCCACGAATTAAGGGTGACAACAGGGCGGCGAATATTTATAGAGTTGATATCTACTTTTTGAGCAGCCAAGTCCATGTTGTTGACATAAATTTGGCTTTCTGTCAGATATACGCCCAGGTAGCTGCCTTTGAGGCTATCATTTTGGGTAAACTGAACATCTTTCAAGTAGAGTTCTTTCAAATTAAATGGCAAGGGGCGCTTGCTTGCTGTATCAACTTCCGCTTCCGCTGGGAATAACTTAAGGAGGGTAACCTGAAGGTTGGATAAGGAATCACCTAAAGCTCTCTGAATATTGAACCGAGCGCCCTGCAAATCAAGGGCTTCTATTTCTATTCCTCGACGATAAATAGCTAAAGGACTGAGGTTGAAGTCAGCTACAAGATGTCCACTGGCTAATAGCGTATCTCCATAGGAATCTTCAATGTAGAGGCTTTGCAGCGTTAGCTCATCAAACCAGGCAATTTTCACACTTTCGAGTGAAACCGGGGTGCCTAAGGTCTGTTCCATTCGTTTTACAATGTACTGGGCTATTTTTTGCTGAACGAAAGGCAATTGTAAAGCAATGAATACTGCTAAAAAGGACAGAACAATCCACCTTAAGACTTTTACCCACCAGCGCTTTTTCCGAGGCGAAGGGCCACCAGATTCAGTAATAGGATCAGTAATTGGAGTAGTTGTATCGCTCATTAATATTCAGCTCACAAAGATAGAACCTTAAGTGCAAGAAATAAGTGTTATTCCTTCATTAATATAACATCATTTTAACGCTATCGGTTAAGTACCTTTTCTTGAATAAATGACAATGCCCGCCGCTCCGTCCACCAACTACCGTCTCTGTTAGCCGAATAGAACCCACAATGGCCACCAAAAGAAGGAGTTTCAAGATAAACGTAAGGATGGTTGGCGGCCAAATTTTCTGGATAACAAGTAGGTGCCAGAAAGGTATCATCCAGGGCATTAATCACCAGCACTGGCCGGATAATATTGGGCATAAAGTGAATACTGGAACAAGATTGCCAATAATCCTGGGCGCCGCTATAGCCATGAATCGGGCCGGTAAACTGCTCATCAAATTCGTAAAAGCTACTTGGCAATGGCCCGGACAGATCAAGGTGAGTAGGGTAGAGGCTAGCCTTTTCTACCAGCTTGGCGTTGAGGGTTTTTAAAAATCGCTTAAGATAAATCCGGTTACGCCAATGGGCGATTGCAACATTAGCAGCTGGAATATCACAGGGCACAGAAAAGACCACGCCACCTTTAATCTGACTGGGCAAGTGTTTGCCACTTTCGCCAAGATATTTAAGAACGACATTACCTCCCAAGCTGAATCCTGTCAATACTATTTCTTCGTAATAGCCTAAGTGCAAAACATGATTTATTATTAATGACAAATCATTGGTCTCGCCCATGTTGTACATTCTCAGGCGATTATTCAACTTCCCGCTACAGGAACGAAAATTCATACCCAATGTGTCCCAATCGTTTTTACCAAAAAAAGAAAACAGCCCTCTCAAATAGTGCCGGTCGGCATTGCCTTCCAGGCCATGCAATCCAATGAGTAATTTTTTGGACGAATTCTTTTGCCAATCCAGGTCAAGGAAATCTCCATCAGGTGTATTTATCGTTTCTCTTTTGTATGCAATGGGAGGGACTTTCCGAAAGAGCGCCGGATAGATGGTATTTACATGTGCATTTGTAAAGGGCCAGTTTGTGTGGTAGGATGACCCTGATAGGAGTGGCATATTTAGAGCTTCTTGGGGAATTCAATTGGTAATGGGGTAAAACTTCAGGAGCCTTAGCTGCCTATCTGTACTGTCCAACTGCTGTTGCAAGCTATCAATCAGCTGCGCCGCTCCCGTACTATCAATAAGCAGCTCATCTACATAAACAAGAAAACCCTTACCTGTACCGCCCAAACAAGGAGGCCAAACAGCGGTAGCTGAAAGACCTAAGTCATTTAGTTCAGATAGGCGATTACGAGCACCAGCAAGTTGGCTATATACGGAATCGGCCAAGAGGTAAAAAGTAGTATGAAGGTTATTATAGCGATCACAGCTGTAATAAAGCGCAACCTCTTCTCCCGGATTAGCTGACAGTATTCTTAATGGAGGAGCAGCAACATCTTGGGCATCATCTGTTTCCTCTGCCTGTATTATTCCCGAAAATTGTTCTTCATTAAAACGCATTTCGTAGGGCGTAAATGTGCTATCATAAAAACCTGCAATGGGAGCATCAACAACAAAGTATTCAGGCTCCAGTCTTTTTCCTTCATTTTTAGCAATGACCTCTTTTCGGTATCGTTTTTCATTAGGAAAAAAAGTGGGCAATTTTTGGTGTTCAATTTTAATTAATACACCGCTGATTAATAAACCAAAGAGCACCAACGCCCATTGGTTGTAGTACATTCGGGGAAACCAACGAAAATAGCGGTTTTGAACAGGGAGTAACCGTTCACGTAATGCTTTCTTGACTTTTGCCCACGGGCCTAAGGTCATAGATTGTAACCTTTTTTGCCATTCTCCATGAGGTAAAAAATCAAACACCGAGCGAGCGGGCACAAAAATCTCAGCACGGCTAGGAGCCATAATTAATTTGGGCAACCGTTGCGCGTTAATTTCCACCAAGCCAAAACCAAAGCGTGAACACTGTCGGATGAGTTCACGTCGATATTTTCCTTTCATCCCACTAAAGGCATCGTAGCCAAAGGCAATCCACTGATCATTGGCCTTGTATTGTTTAAATTGCTCAATAGCAAAAATATATCGGTAGCGAGGTAGTCTTCGGAATGCCACAAAATAGATAGACATCCAAAGCGGTAAACTGAGCAATAAATAAAACAGGCGAAGGTAAAAGTCTTCGGCAGCCAGTGGGTACCAATTTGCAATGTGCGCAATTGCTAGAAAAGTAGGCAGAAACAAGCAAGCAAAGGCCATACTGTCCCATAGAACATGACTAAGGCGTGGCCGATAACAGATTTCATCCTTTGTCGCTTGCGAGCTTGCTTCAAAAGTGGCGGTAAAAACATTTCCATCCTCTTCCGTAAAGTGCAGAAAGCCATCAGCAATAATATTGTTGGAGCCGCGCATGTCGGTTCCTGTAAGCGTAGCGGTATTAAACGCGCGTGGCCGTAATCGATAGAAGCTCTTGAGATAACCCAAGGCTATTTGTTTGATGGTATTTTCTGAAAGAGAAGACATTTATTCTTCTGTTCTTTTTACATCCTCCATCATTTGCCAAATCTTTATTACCTCAGCGGCTTCTTTCACGTCGTGCACCCTAAGGATTTTGGCATCATTCTGCAAGGCCAAGAGATGTACGACGGAACTTCCATTAAGGGCTTCCAAAGGAGTGCAATTTAAGAGTTTATAGATCATTGACTTACGGGATACTCCTATCAAAATAGGGACTTCCAGTATCTGAAAGAGGTTTAGGTCATTCAGTAGTTCATAATTTTGGCGAACGGTTTTGCCAAAGCCGAAGCCAGGGTCTATTACAATATCTTTGACTCCTTTCTGGCGAAGGAGGGCTACTTCTTTGATGAAAAAATCAAGAATTTCCTGAACAATATTTTCGTAATCCACTTGTTTTTGCATGGTTTCTGGCGTTCCTTTCATGTGCATTAAGATATAGGGAACTCCTAAGTCGGCAATGGTGTCATACATTTCGGTATCAATACGACCAGCTGAAATATCATTAACAAGGGAAGCTCCTATAGCTACTGCTTCTCTGGCAACCTTGGCATGCACGGTATCGATGGAAACAATCGCTTCCGGGAAGCGTTGCATTATTGCTTTTATAGGAGCTATTACCCGGTGCAACTCTTGGTCGGCACTAATAACTTCAGCGCCAGGACGAGAAGACATGCCTCCTATATCAAGCAGGTCGGCACCATCGACTAACATTTTTTCTGCTGTACGCAAAATATTGTCTAAGCCTTCCTGACGGCTATCAGCGTAGAAGGAGTCTGGAGTGACGTTGATCACGCCCATTATTTTGGGTGTACCCAAATCCAGCAATGTACCGTCACAATTAAGTGTTTCTTGTGGAAAAATCATATCCCACCGTTTGGTGCGCGCTAAAGTTATTAAATTTGCTGCACAAGACTTCGTAAAAATAATATGGCTGTTAATTTAAACAAAGCAAACAAGATTGGAAGAGTACTCATTCTGATCTGTCTAATCGGCATAGCAGTGATTGTTATTAGCCGTTATTACAAAAGCAAACCCGGTAGTTTTCTAGGGGCACCCAAAGAGTATGAACTCAATTATATGCCCTCGGACTATGAGATGACCATTGATCCGGAGGATGCCTTGGCTATAGCCAATAATCCGCAGCGTTACCGAAAGGAGTTCAATCAGATGGTCTACGATATCAATACCAGTGTCTTACGCCATGTGAGCACCCGTATGGGTTTATCTGACAGCCTGCAACGGGCTGTCCTTAAGGAATATGAAGACAATCATCACGGGTACCTTGAAAAACTCTACTACAACGACTTTGTCCGTTTGAAAGATACAACGGCCAACATTTATGAAACTTGGTACGATAACGAAAG
>NZ_JBOEFX010000230.1:0-1765 GCF_050633125.1 Lewinella sp. | reverse complement strand
TGGCGAGGGGGAAGTTGTTGATACCGAGGGTGTCGCAGTCTCGCCCATCCAATGGCCCGAGGCGATGATTGGGGATATTGGGGATGCTGAAAGCATTGTACACAGGAAGCTCAAGCGTAGTGACCGTAGCTGCAAAGCCAGGGCGATCAGGATATTCGATCACATTGAGCGCTTTGGAGAGGCCGTAGCCGGAAATATAAATCTTACCATCGCGCGCCAATTGGGCGAGGTAGTAGCCTTGGTTGGGGTCTGTGCCATCGCTTTCTACAATCGTAACCCGGCTGGCTTCGATATCCTCCGCCCAGAGATCGAATTGGTAGATCACCAGGGTAGAAGAGACGTATAAATAACGAGAATTAGGAGAGATAGAGACTCCTCCGCCGAAACCGTTATGCGGAAATGTTATAAGTGTTTGATTGCTTAGTAAGCCTGAACATCGATCAAAATCGTAAATACTAACATATTTTCCTTCTGTGGGGCCAATTGAATTGAAGATGACATACTTACTGCCGTCAGGGGAAAATACAGTCTGTCCGACTCCGGTAGGAAAAGGCTCACCTATGGTTTGATCATCGTACCTGTGTAGCCCTTGCGGATCGAGTAGATAGCGGATATAAGTATTTTCATCATAGTACTTCCAGAGTATCCACCAATCGCGACCATTGGCGTGGCGGGTAGCGGTGAGTCTCCCACGATCAAGGAAGAGTTGATCTAAAAGTAATTCATTTTTCACGATTACAGTTCCCTCCGAAGTATTATTAGCGTTTATATAAATTATTGAATAATGTAATGCTAATCCTCCTGAAAAATTGGTTTCTTCATCATAGCCATTAAATGAAGTAAGTAAGTAATAGTTATCCTCATGTTCGGGCCATGGTAATACCAATGAGCTTTGTGCAGAAACATAACCAGAACTACTCTGTCCAATGTACATATTCTCTCCATTTGTAAGGATTTCATGGTCGCTGTTGTGAATATCTAGACCATTGAAATAAAACAATAGAGAGTCATTATCACTAATCACAGAATTATTAGCTCTAAAAATGTAAACCACGTCTAATTCTTCGCTGGCTTTCAACTGATTTCCACTAAAATTAAGCACAACTAAACCAAAAGAATCAAGAGGAACTATCTCTGAACTTTTACCTAATACCCAATTGTTGTCAGGGTATTGAGCACTGATAAATGAAGTGATTAGCAACACGAAAAATGAAAGTAATAGAATATACTTCATGGAATATACTTCAAATATTAAAAAGGCATCAGGAATGTTGAATTCCTAATGCCCCCTTAATACTATTGATTAATTAGTTTATTATGGCAACCTTGATTACACTTACAGTCCCATCGTTTTCTGTAAGTTGTAAGTAATAAATGCCGCTGGCCAGGAGCTTTGAGTTAAAGCTTATCCGTCCATTGGAAAACTCACGTGGCTGCCAGACTTGAAGTGCGATACCATTTAAGTTCAACAATTTCAGCTCCCTTAGCGTACTAATATCACCACCTGAAAGATAAAAGTGGGTAGTAGCAGGATTAGGAGCCACCTGCCATTGTGTAGCGACGGTATTAGCATCCTTGTTTACTAACGAATTGGCTTCTCTTGCACCCGTTTGATCCGCTTGCTGAAGTGCTTTTGCACCACAATTGCTCGGATCATCATCAAGGAAATCATAGCCACCGTAAATAGCCAACAAGGTACGTGCCCGGTAGACGGCGTGGCCGCCTTCGAGAGGGCATTGGTGCTTTAGCGTTATCATATTCATTG
>NZ_JBOEFX010000229.1:0-4405 GCF_050633125.1 Lewinella sp. | reverse complement strand
GCGACAACGACGGCGACTTCGACATCGAAGATGATGCCTGTGGTGATCTGCCTAACTTAGGCATGACGAAAGACTTCGTGTCTGCTACACGTAACCTGGACGGTACTTACACGGTACGCTACAATGTAATTGTAACGAATACGGGTGGTGCTACGGGCGAATACGACCTACAGGATACGCCAAGCTTCGATGATGATGTAACCATCAACAGTGGTTCCTTCAGCGGTCAGAACAGCGGTGGCTTGATTGATGGTGTGAATACACTGGCAACCGACGAAGCGATTGCTCCGGGGGCAGTACATGTTTACACCCTAATCTTCAACGTAACACTTGACCTTAGCGGTGACGCTAACGACAACGACGGCGGTGATAATCAGTATGTCGCATGTGGTGAATCTAGCGACAACGGCGATATCACTCCTGGTGAAGGCCTGTACAACCTGGCTGAACTGGATAGCGATAACGACGGCGACTTCGACATCGAAGATGATGCCTGTGGTGACTTGCCTAATATTACTCTTGATAAAGGCCTGATAGGTGTTACCGATAACGGTGACGGTACCTTCGGTGTGAGCTACCAGATTTTGGTAACGAATAACGGTGGTGCAGCAGGTACTTACGGCTTAGTGGATGTTCCAGCCTTCGATGATGATGTAATCATCCTGGGTGGCGGCTTCCTTATCGAGCAAGGTGGAACTCCTTTATCAGGAGCCTTCACTGGTGATCCTACACCATTGACTTTGGCTACTAACCAAAGCATTGATGCAGGAGCAACCCATACTTATACGATTGATTTTGTTGCTGAACTTGATTTGAGCGAAGACTCAACAGACGGCGGCGACAACGAATATACAGCTTGTGCAGACCCAAGTGGTGGTGACGGTAGCAACCCTGGTGAAGGATTGTATAACCGCGCTGAACTGGATCTAAACAACGACGGCACCCCTGACTTGGTAGATGATGTGTGTGGTGATGTGCCTACGGCCGACCTTTCATTGGTCAAAGTTGTAGACAACAACATGCCTGATGTTGGTGATATAGTGACCTTTACGATCACCGTTACCAATGAAGGTCCTCAGAATGCGACCAACGTTGAAGTGGAAGATGTGGTACCTAACGGATACAACAACATCGGCAACATCAGCAACGGTGGCTCGGCAGTAGACAACGTAATCACTTGGACTGGCATCAACCTAGCGGTTGGCCAAGAGCAATCAGTAACCTTTACGGCTACTGTACAAGCTCCGGGTGCAGATGTTGATTATGTGAACGTTGCAGAAATCACGGATGCCGATCAGTACGATAATGACTCTACGCCAGATAACGGAGCGGATACTAACGGTACTGGTGGTATCGGTAGCGAAGATCCTGATGGAACACAAGATCCGAACGATGAAGATGACGGTGACGATGCAGGGGTAATGCCTCCTTGTATGTTGAACGTAGAGTTCGCACCTACCGATTGTCAGGACAACGGCACGTCAACCAACCCTAACGATGACTTCTTTGAAGTAATCGCTCAGGTAACTGGCATGAACGCTTCTGGTAGCTGGACAGCAACCGATAGCCGTGGTAACAACTACAGTGGTGCTTACGGTGTAGACTTTGTCTTCGGACCTTACAGTATCTCAGGAAGTGAGGGCGATGAAATTATCATCACCATTACTGACAGTGAAGACGGTGCTTGTAGCACCTTCATCTCTGCCACTACACCTGAAGAAACTTGTTCTACAGATTGTGTGATCACTGTAACAGAACCACAGACAGTGGAATGTATCGGTGGCGAAACCAATACGCCTGACGACGATGCATTCATCTTCACCGTCAATGTGAATGGCGTGAATGTTGGCGACCAGGGATGGCGTGCAGAAGATCAGTACGGAAACGTTTACTTCGGTGAATACGGATTCTCTCCGAACACCTTCGTAGACTTCGGCCCTTACAGTTACACTGCTTACGGTGGTACAAGTATCATCCTTACGGTAACTGATGTTGAAAATCCTGATTGTGGTCAAGGTACACTGGTACTTAATGTGCCAAACGAATCTTGTTCACAGGATTGTAGCATCAACCTTGATGTTGAGTACATCGTTTGTGATGACAACGGTACGGAATGGGACCCTAGCGACGATGTATTCTACGCTTGGGTGAATATCACCGGTGATAACGCTTCCTTCCAGGGATGGACTACAGACGACGAAGGTCGTGCCGACGGTGACAACACCGGTTACTACGGTCTTCACGAATTTGGTCCTTATCCAATCTCAGCGGGCAACCACTCGCTTACGATCATGGATCGGGTAACCGACGACTGTGAAGCAACCATTACGCTGGAAGCACCTGGTACTTGTTCTGACGGATGTCGCTTAGACGTAACGCAGCAAACACCAGTGTGTGATAACCTTGGTACTGCTGATCCTAGTGATGATGTATACTATGTAACAGTGAGCGTACAACCTCTTGGAAACTTCTCCAACACGGGCTGGCGTATTTCAATGGGCAACGGTGTCTTCCTACCAGGAGGGCCTTACGGTGCACAGGTGGTCTTAGGACCTTACCTGATCAGCGACGGACCTCGTACGATCAATATCGTAGACAATGCTTACATCAGTTGTCGTACCACGATTGAAGTGATTCCTCCTGACGAGTGTTCTGATCCTGATCCTTGTAGCATGGTAGCTGGTGAATTCTTCCAGGGCCCATGTAACGACAACGGTACCGGAGACACGCCTGCGGATGACTTCTACGAACTCGATTACAGTGCGCCAGTGGTAACCAACCCGGCTGGAACACAGTACCAGTTGCTGTTAGACGGTGTGGTAGTTGCTACCAACGATTACGGCATGGGCGGTTCGATCAATGTACCTGCTGATGGCGAGATTCACATTCTGACTTGGCAAGATGCTACCAACGCAAACTGTGCTACAAGCGCTACCTTGCCAGCAGTAGAGCCATGTTCTGAGCCTGAGTGTAGCATGCTAGTAGGTACGTTTACGCAGGGAGAATGTAACGATAACAATACAGATGAGACGGGTGCTGACGACTTCTACGCCCTTACTTACAGCGCTCCTAACGTGAGCAATCCTGTGGGTACGCAGTACCAGCTCTTGCTGGATGGCGCAGTCGTTGCGACGAATAACTATGGCACTGGTGGTACGATCAACGTACCTGCTGATGGCCTGACGCACACCCTGACCTGGCAAGATGCTACTGATCCAACTTGTGCAGCTGGCACTACGCTGCCTGCGGTTGGTCCTTGTAGTGAACTGCCTTGTGATATTAGCACTAATGTAACCTTCGTCTACAACGACAATGGTACACCATTAGACCATACAGATGATACCTTCGACCTCGTCATTATTGCGACGAACAGTGGCGCGAGCAGCGGTTTCTGGACGATCACGAACATGATGGGTATGAATCAGACGTATCCTTACAACCAAACGGTAACCATTACGGGTATCGACGCCAACTCGGACTTTGCTGCTACCATCGCGGATTCGGAAGATGAAACGTGTAGCGTACTGATCCGTAATAATGGCCAGGCTGTTGTAGGAAACTTCGTTTGGATAGATGAAGATTGTGACGGTATTCAGGATGACGGTGAACTCGGCTTAGCTGGTGTAACCGTAACCATTACCGGAACGGATATGAACGGCAACCCCGTGACGGCTACCACCGTAACGGATGAGAATGGTGCCTACCTGTTCACGAACCTGCCTTCAGGCTTCGACTATAAGGTGACCTTCTCTGAGCCTGACGGATACGATTACGCTCCTGCTAACGAAGGCGGCAACGACGAACTCGACAGTGATGCTGGTGCCAACGGAATGACAACAACCTTCATGTTGATGTCTAGTTCCGTAGACCTGACCATCGATGCCGGTTACTGTGCCGAACCTGAGCCATGTAACATTCAGCCAGGTAACTTGACCTTTGGCGATTGTGAAGCGAACGAAGACCTGTTCCAGTACCCTGTGACCTTTACGTCACCAGCCATTACGAACGGCTGTGGTGAATACCAGGTATTATTGGATGGTGTTGTGTTCTACACGGGTACAACAGGAGATGCAGGAGGTACGATTATGGTACCGGCAGACAATGCCAACCATACTATCACCTTCCGTGATGCATGTAATGCAGACTGTGCAAGAAGTGTTGTACTTGCACCTGTAGCACCTTGTGAAGTAGCTTGTGTAATCGAACCGGGTACTATTACTCAGATCGGTGACTGTAACGATAACGGAACTGCTGATGACAGCACGGACGATTTCTACACGCTCACCTTTACGGCACCTACTTCGCAGGACGGTACGACGAACTACGAAGTGTTACTGGACGGTGTAGTGGTTTACACAGGCACCTTTGGTGACGCAGGAAGTACGATCAACGTACCTGCTGATGG
>NZ_JBOEFX010000228.1:4819-8199 GCF_050633125.1 Lewinella sp. | reverse complement strand
CTCCTTTGCGTGAAGAGCGCGATCGGCAAGCCCTGCTAGAAGGTTTTCATGATGGCACGATTGACTGTATTTCCTCCAGTCATTCCCCCTTGGAGTTGGAAACGAAACACCTGGAGTTTGCCTATGCAGATTTTGGTGCAGCGACAATCTCTACTGCTTTTGCAACAGCTCGGAAGGGCGTCGGTGACCTCCTTACAGAGGAAGAACTGGTTGCTAAGTTTACCAGCGGACCACGGGATGTCTTTCAACTTGAATCATCAAATATTACTGTAGGTGAATTCGCACAACTTACTTTTTATCAGTATGATAAGGATTGGAGTGTAGCGCTGCAAGATATACACTCAAAGTCAAAAAATTCACCATTGATCGGTATTGAGCTTAGTGGCCGTCCTTTGGGTATTTTGAATGGTGATAAATTTGCTACCTCTAAATAACGACTTATGACAAATGAACAGCAGGAAGAACAGTGGCGGCAAGATGGTATCCGCTGGGGCATCATTGCTGGAGGAATAGTAGTGGTGCTGTTTGCTTCGGTTTATTTTTTTCAAAGGGAGCTGGTACTTAGCCGTGGCCTTTGGTTAAGTACTTATGCTGTCTACATCTTTGCGATGTGGAAGTCCCAGAGTAAAGTAGAGAGTGAGGAACTCAAGTCTTACATTCAGCCAGGTTTTATGGTGTTTGTAGTGGCTAATGCCTTGTTTTATTTTTACTACCACCTACTTTTTGCGGTGTTTGATCCCGAATTGGTCAAGCTTCAGGGAGAGTTGATGGCTGCCCAGGGCTATGACCCTAAAGATGCAGTGATGCCTACAGCGGGAGGTTCGTTTTTCGCTTACGCGCAAAGTTTAATCCCCGGTTTTTTATTGGCCACAGCTATAGGTTTTATCCTCTCTCGGAGAAGGTAGAAGTCTATTTTATTACGACTTCTTCCGTCGGGAAAGTCCGTATATTGTCGCCTTGCTTTAATTCTAACCTATACTTAGCTAATGGATTTATCCGTCGTTATCCCCCTTTTCAACGAAGAAGAGTCATTGCCTGAACTGGCTGCCTGGATCAAGCGCGTAGCTGACCGGGAGGCTTATCGTTATGAAATCATCATGGTAGACGACGGTAGTACAGATAAATCCTGGGAGGTGATTGAAAAACTTTCGGCAGAAATGCCGGAGATACGCGGTATCAAATTTCAGCGTAATTATGGCAAATCTGCCGGCCTTTTTGTGGGTTTTGATGCGGCCGAAGGTGATGTCGTTATAACGATGGATGCTGATTTGCAAGATAGCCCTGACGAGATTCCGGAACTGGTAGCAATGATTCGCGATGAAGGCTACGACTTGGTATCTGGTTGGAAGAAAAAGCGTTACGATCCAGTGCTTACCAAAAACCTGCCCAGTAAACTCTACAACTGGACGGTTCGGCGGATGACGGGTATCCAGCTCCATGATTTCAACTGTGGGCTAAAAGCTTACCGCAAGGCAGTCATCAAGAGCATTGAAGTTTACGGCGAGATGCACCGTTACATTCCCGTGTTGGCAAAATGGGCGGGCTTCAAAAAAATTACAGAGAAGGTCGTTCAACACCAAGAACGCAAATATGGCGTGACGAAGTTCGGGATCGAACGGTTTATCCGTGGTCCTTTGGACTTGCTGTCGGTCATTTTTATATCTCGTTTCCGCAAACGCCCGATGCACTTTTTTGGTATGCTCGGTGCGGTGGTTTTTCTCCTGGGTTTTGTGATTTTGGCCTACCTCAGTATTTCAAAGTTGGTTTATCTGAATTACGGCATTACAGATCGCCCTTTGTTTTACCTGGGACTGATTTGTGCGATCATTGGTAGCCAGTTGTTTCTTACAGGCTTCTTGGCAGAACTGATTGTACGCTCAGCTACGGATCGCAACCACTACCTTATCGAACAGAAAATTGGCCAAGCAGCAGCCAATGAGTAGTCCTTCCAAGCACATTCTCTTGCTAGGGCCAGCTTACCCGTATCGTGGCGGACTAGCGGCTTTCAATGAGCGACTCGCTTACGCCTTACAGGATGCAGGCCATCAGGTGACGTTGATCACTTTTACCTTGCAGTATCCCGATTTCCTGTTTCCAGGAAAAACCCAATATTCAGAAGATACAGCGCCGGAAGGTCTAGCCATTGAGCGCAAAATAAATGCTGTCAATCCATTCAATTGGTGGAAAGTAGGCCGAGAACTGCGCAAACGACACCCTGATATCGTCATTGCTGCTTATTGGATGCCCTTTATGGCACCGTGCCTGGGGACTATTCTCCGGCAGTTTGATACTCGGCGTACCCAACGCATCGGCTTGGTACATAACATCATTCCGCACGAACGCCGTCCCGGAGACCAGTTGCTATCTCGTTATTTTACGGGGGCTTCTGATGGTTTTATGACGCTTTCTACTTCGGTTAAAGAAGAATTAGCGGATTTTTCTACGGCACCTGTTCGCACCTCTCCACATCCCATTTATGATTCTTACGGAGCGCAGGTAAACCGTACCGTCGCGCGCCAGCATCTAAGCTTGGATGCTGATGGGAGATACCTTTTGTTTTTTGGATACATCCGCGAGTACAAAGGACTGGAGTTATTGCTGCAAGCCATGGCAAATCCGATGATTCGGGAGCATGGAATAAAGTTGATACTCGCTGGCGAATACTATGGCAATCAGGAAAAATATGAAACCTTGATGGAAACATTAGGGATAACGGATCTGGTGGTTGCCCACACTTCTTTTATTGCCAACGAGGAAGTGCGCTATTATTTTGGCGCAGCTGATTTAGTTGTACAGCCTTATAAAACGGCTACGCAAAGTGGGATTTCCCAGTTGGCTTACCATTTTGAAAAACCTATGGTTGTGACCAGGGTAGGGGGGCTGCCGGAAATTGTTCCCCACGGTGAAGCTGGCTATGTCATTGAGCAGGATGCCGAAGAATTGGCCGTTTCGGTAATTGATTTTTATCAAAACGAAAAGGCAGAATCACTTGAAGAAGGCGTCCGAAAAGAAAAGCAGCGGTTTTCCTGGTCCACTTTTGTGAAAACACTGGAGCAGTTGTTCTAACTTGCGATCAATTAAGGAAACAGTATGATACAGGAACGAATAAAACAAGGTATCCAGGACAGTGTTGACCTCAAGCAAAAATTGGTGTCAGATGCCGAGATGATCACGCTCATTCAGCAGTTAGTAGACTTATGTATCGACTGTTTCGGTCGTGATGGTAAACTTCTCTTCTGTGGCAATGGAGGCAGTGCCGCAGATGCACAACACTTGGCTGCAGAGTTTTCGGGGCGCTTTTATTTTGATCGTCCGCCGCTTTACGCCGAAGCATTGCACGTTAATACGAGTTACCTGACGGCGGTAGGCAACGACTATGG
>NZ_JBOEFX010000228.1:4408-4812 GCF_050633125.1 Lewinella sp. | reverse complement strand
TACGAAGAAAGCTATGCCCGCATGGTAAAGGCGATGGGACGCAAGGGCGATGTCCTTTTTGCGATGTCAACTTCAGGGAGTTCCCCTAATATTTTAAGAGCGGTAGCGGTAGCAAAGGAACAAGGAATGACCATTGTCGGCTTTACGGGCCAAACCGGTGGCAAGCTTGCAGAACATTGTGATTATCTCTTGGCCATTCCTTCTAAGGATACACCACGAATTCAAGAGTGCCACATGCTGGTGGGGCATTTGATTTGTGAATTGGTAGAGGAGGGGATGTTTGGGTAGGGCTCGCTACGCTCGCGTTGGTGTTCACTTACGTTCACGGTAGTGTTCGTTTCACTCGCGGAACGTGCTCACTGCGCTCACGGGGTGCTCGTTTCACTCGCGGTGGTACTTGCTAT
>NZ_JBOEFX010000228.1:3712-4398 GCF_050633125.1 Lewinella sp. | reverse complement strand
TCCGATTTATCGGAAGAGCACTCCCGCGAGTGAAACGAGCACTGTCGCGAACGCAGTGAGCACAACTGAGCACTAAGAGGCAAGTCAAAAAAATAAAGATGCTAGACAGCTAATAGTAAAAACAGACAAAAATGGCAAAACGCAAGAAAAACCCTGAACGCTCCATGGAAGTGGGCCTGGATCATGAAGACAAGAGAGCACTTTGGCGCACGGTTATGATCTCAAGCATCGTACTGGGGGCAATACTGACGGTGATTTATATTCTGGTAGGTAAATTGTTTCCTAATAATGCCAACTGGCTCAATGCTACTCGCACAGGGGTGAGTTTGTTGGCCTTTTGGTTGGTGATTACCTCTACGATCCGAACCTTTGATAAAATCCGTGAGGGGGTGGCTTTTTTCTGGCACCTTATCATTGGGGTAGCGAGTGCGGCTATCGGTATTCTGCTCTTTTTGTTGGCCTTGCGTGTGTGGAATGAGTTGGGGCATCATGGTGCCACTCTCCCTGGTTACAATATCATAGGGTTTTATGCGGCGGGTGGCTTGGTAGCCTCTTCGATTTCGATGATCCACCTAAGGGTAGAAGGTGAAAACAACGGGAATTTGTTGGAATTGTTAGTAATTGCTATCGCTATCGCTGTTTTCTTTTGGGTGACGTGATCGTCTTTTGGGTGCGGGGTGCGTTTT
>NZ_JBOEFX010000228.1:0-3622 GCF_050633125.1 Lewinella sp. | reverse complement strand
TTCCCATTGTTGAAAATGGCTTCGTTCCGGGATGTGTTTCACAGGAAAAGTCGGAACTGGGAAGTGGGAAATAATTAGAGCACTTAAGGTTGGTCAACCATCAACCATTTAACCATTAACATTCTCTTCCTTTCTGGTTTGATACAGGGAAACGAAAACCCCACCGGCTAACAATACAAAGATAACAACCAGGCTCAGCCATTCGGCTGGGTGCCAGTATTGGTGGAGCATCATTTTGGCGGCAACGAAAAACAGGATGATGGCCAAACTGTATTTCATGTATTCAAAGCGATCCATCATTGAGGCCAAGACGAAATAAAGGGAACGCAGCCCCAGGATAGCAAATACATTGGAAGAGAAAACTAAAAATGGATCGGTGGTAATCGCCAGAATAGCGGGAATGGAATCGAAAGCAAAAAGTACATCGGTGGTTTCTATCATCAATAAAGCAATGAAGAGGGGAGTGGCCGCCAAAATATGTTTGCGGCGTACAAAGAACGATTCATCTTCGATCTGCTTGCTGATAGGGAATATCTTCTTAGCGTATTTGATGATTGGATTCCGATTGGGATCAACCTCTTCTTCGCTGGTGAGCATCTTGTAGGCGCTGTAAATCAGGATAATTCCAAAAATATACATCATCCATTGGAATTGCTCCATTAACCAAACACCCGCTCCGATCATGATGCCTCTAAATATCAACGCACCTAGAATACCCCAGAATAAAACTCGGTGTTGAAATTGCTGAGGGATTTTGAAGTACTTGAAAATTAAGGCCATAACGAATACATTGTCCATGCTCAATGAAAGCTCTACCAGATAACCACTCAGGTACTTGAGGACAGCATCGCCACCAGTGAGGTCTCTGGTGCCCCAATGGTGATCGTAAAGATAGTAGACCACTAAAGAAAAACTTAGCCCTACAGCAGCCCAAAGGCTCGTCCAGCGAAGTGCTTCGCGTGTACTGGGTACATGGTTGTCCCGATTAAAGACGCCGAGGTCTAGTCCTAATAAAAAAAGTATAAATACGATAAAGATGCTCCAGAGCAGCATAGAATAAGTTTAGCCTTGTGACCTTGTGTTGGCCCTAAAAGTAACACAATGCATGACCTTTTGTGCTCCACAAGTGGGGATAATTCGACGAAAGGCCATTTTCTGCCAACGAATGTAAAATATTATTAGAAGACAAAGGCCCGTATACTAAATAAATCAGTACACGGGCCTTTGTTGTTTAACAGGCTTAGCGAGGCACGATTAAAACCAAGAGGTATTGATCGCATGCCGTTTGATATGCTTAAGACTCAATCGCAGCAATTCCAGGTAAGGTTTTACCTTCCAGATATTCGAGCATAGCACCACCACCAGTAGAGGCGTGGCTAACATCATCTGCTAGCCCCATCTGGTTGACAGCAGCAACAGAGTCGCCACCACCAATCAATGAATAAGCGCCGGCTTTGGTAGCTTGAGCAACATATTCGGCCATGGCTTTGGTGCCGTGAGCGAAGTTCTCAAATTCAAAAACGCCCATTGGACCATTCCAAAGGATTGTTTTGGATGCCAACACCACTTTGCCGAACGTTTCAATACTGTCTGGGCCAATATCCAGGCCTTCCCAACCGTCAGGAATGGAACCAGTTGCTGCAAACTGACTTGCTGCATCATTGGAGAAACCATCTGCAATCTTGTTGTCGGTAGGCAAGTAGATGTTTACCCCTTTGTCACGACCTTTTTGGAGCAACTGAAGCGCCAAGTCGGTTTTATTCTCTTCGCAGATAGAGTTACCAATGCTTCCTCCTTGCGCTTTGGCGAAAGTATAAGCCATGCCACCACCNNATAATCAGATTATCAACGCTGTCGAGCAGGCGATCCAGCAATAGAATCTTATCAGATACTTTAGCACCACCAACGATAGCGGTAAGCGGGTGTTCCGGGTTGTGAAGTACCTTATTAGCACTCACGACTTCTTTGTCCATCAAAAAGCCAAATGACTTTTGATCGGCATTGAAGTATTGGGCCATTACAGCTGTAGAAGCATGAGCCCGGTGAGCAGTACCAAAAGCATCGTTGATGTATACATCACCCAGTTCTGCCAATTGCTTAGCAAGCGCTTCGTCGCCTTTTTCTTCTCCAGCTGCAAAGCGGGTGTTTTCCAAAAGCATCACCTCGCCCGGCTGCAAGCTTTCGGCCAAGGCTTTGGCTTTAGGGCCAACGGTATCAGGAGAAAACTTAACATCAACACCGAGTACCGTTGAAAGATGAGCGACGATGTGACGTAAGGTGAATTGCTGCACATCAATGCTGCCGTCTTCCAGTTTCTTTTTCTGTGGACGTCCAAGGTGTGACATTAAAATTGCCGCACCTCCGTCGGCCAGCACCTTTTTAATGGTAGGAACGGCAGCCTGGATGCGCGTGTCGTCTGTAATTTGGAATTCACTATCAAGAGGAACATTAAAATCAACGCGGATAAGCGCTTTTTTACCTGCAGAATTCAGCATGGGTGGGAAGTTTTGAATGAGGGATAGTACTTTGTACTAAGTGCGGAGTACCGGGTGCGGAGTGCGATGTAGGCCTCCAAGAAGACCTTATACCTCGCACCTCGCACCTAGTACCCCGCACCTGGCCTAGCACCTAGTACTAAGTTATTTAGTACAGATCAAGTGAGCGAAATCAGCTAAACGAGCTGAGTAACCCGCCTCGTTGTCGTACCAGCTTACTACTTTCAGCATGTTTCCGTTGATGTTGGTCATCAGAGAATCGAAAATAGAAGAGTGAGGATTACGAACGATATCGCTAGAAACGATAGGGTCTTCGGTGTACTGTAGGTAACCTTTCATTGGGCCTTCCGCAGCTTCCTTAAACTTAGCGTTTACTTCAGCAACACTGCCAGGTGTTTTGTCCAGTACTACGTTCAGTTCGATCATAGAACCGGTAACAACAGGTACACGTACAGCAATAGCCGAAAGTTTGTTGCCAATAGCAGGGTATACCAACTTCACGGCCGCCGCAGCACCAGTGCTGGTAGGAACGATGTTGTAAGCAGCTGCACGTGCGCGACGAAGGTCCTTGTGAGGAGCATCCTGAATACGCTGGTCAGCTGTGTAAGCGTGGGTAGTGGTCATCGAACCAAGCTGGATACCATAGTTGTCATTGACGATCTTTACGACCGGTGCCAAACAGTTGGTGGTACAAGAAGCATTCGAGAATATGTTAGCACGGCGATCCAAGTCTTCGTGGTTTACACCAAGTACAATGGTTTGGATGCCTTCTCCTTTGCCAGGAGCAGAAAGTAAAACATCTTTAGCACCTGCTTTTAGGTGCATGCTAGCATTTTCTTTGGTAACAAAACGTCCAGTACATTCTAGTACCAAGTCAATGTTGTGTTCTGCCCAAGGAAGTGCAGAAGGATCACGCTCAGAAAGGCAAACGATCTTTTTACCGTTTACGATTAGGGCATCATCGGTAGCTTCTACCGTACCCTCGAATGGGCCTTGTGCAGAATCATACTTCAAAAGATGAGCGAGTGTAGCGTTATCAGTTAGGTCGTTGATAGCAACGATTTCAATACCGTCTTTCTTGAGGAGGTTACGGAAGGTCAAGCGACCGATGCGTCCGAAACCGTTGA
>NZ_JBOEFX010000227.1:0-797 GCF_050633125.1 Lewinella sp. | reverse complement strand
GATTTTGATTTTGAAGGTTTTCGCGAGCAAGCGATTGCCAAATTGCAAGCCGGAGAAGGCTTGCTGGGTGAAGGCGGAGCCTTTACGCCATTGCTTAAGGCTTTTTTGGAAAAGGCAATGGAAGGTGAAGTAGAAGATCACATTGCCGAGGGAGAACTTCCCAATCGAAAAAATGGTAAAGGCAAAAAGATTGTGCGCACCAGCTTGGGTGAAGTAGAGATTACAACACCCCGCGACAGGCAAGGCACCTTTCGACCACAGATTGTTCCTAAGCGATCCAAAATGCTGCCTAAGGACTTAGAAAAGCAAATCATGACCCTCTATGCCCGTGGTAGTTCAATGGGAGACATCCGCGATTTTCTTGAAGAAATGTATGGTATAGAAGTTTCTCCCTCCACGATCTCCAGGGTAACCGATAAAGTGATTCCTTTGCTGGAAGAATGGCGCACTAGGCCCTTAGAAAGCGTTTACACTTTTGTTTTCATGGATGCTATTCATTACAAAGTCCGTGAAGAAGGCCGCGTAATTACTAAGGCAGTTTATGGGGTCATTGGAGTTAACCAAGAAGGCTACCGCGATGTTCTGGGGCTTTATGTGGGACAAAACGAGTCCGCTAAGTTTTGGATGAATGTACTTACTGACCTGCAAAACAGGGGCTTGGAAGATATTCTAATTGCATCTATAGATAATTTGAGTGGATTCGTTGAAGCCATTGAAGCTATCTTCCCAAAGACTGATATACAGCTGTGTATCGTTCACCAGATCCGGAACTCAAAGAAGTATTTAGCCTATAAAGA
>NZ_JBOEFX010000226.1:0-622 GCF_050633125.1 Lewinella sp. | reverse complement strand
CTTCACTGAAAAGCGGAAGTCGAAAATTAATCATTCGACCGTTACTTACAAGTGCAAAGGTGAGCAAAGTTCGCGGAAACATCAGTGATGTGTATCACTGGGACAATAAGCTGCCCTTTCGGTATTTTGCCGAAAGGCCAAACAAGACCATAATTGAGGGTTCTGCCTAATTGCTTGCTAACAACCTTACCTGATTGCGCCCCAGTTCTACTTTCCCCATGTTTTCCATTTTCTTCAACAGGCGGGAGATGGCTTCGCGGGAAGCGTTGAGATCATTGGCAATCTCTTGGTGGGTGGCTTCAATCAGGGCGTTACCGGTTGCTTCCTGACGGGCATTCAGGTATTCTTGCAGGCGCTGATCCATGTTATTGAAAGCAATGCTGTCGATCACTTTTACCAGTTCTATGAGGCGGTTATCATAGCTCAGCATGACAAAATTTTTCCAGCTTTGGTATTTGCTCATCCACTGGTCTACATACTTGATAGGGATACCGATCATCGTTGTATCTTCCACGGCCTCGGTCCGGATCATGCTTTTTTTATTCATCATGCAGCAGCTGAAAGACATGGAACAAGTATCGCCAGCGCTCAGAAAATAGAGCAAAATTTCTTTACCATCCAG
>NZ_JBOEFX010000225.1:0-6759 GCF_050633125.1 Lewinella sp. | reverse complement strand
CATTACATCTGACACACCGCCAGAAAACTTTACTTACCTGAATTCCTGTTCTTCCGGCTTAATGTCTAAAAAACTACTGGCCTTTCGGCGAAACCTGGATGAAGACTACCAACTACAAGGGAGTAATTTCCGGGCGGGGGTGTACGATAAAATCAGAAATATAAAATCTACCATCGCCGATATCTTTGGTGGCAATGCGGAGAGAACAGCCCTAATACCCAGTTGCTCACATGGAATCAACATGGTGCTGGATGCTTTGGCTAATGGCCAGAAGGTACTGCATTTACCGGGAGATTATCCTTCGATAGTATGGCCATTTACGAGCAGGAATTTTGTTTGTACGACTTTAGCGATCGAGGGGCCTGACGCTTACTCCTTTGAGGCACTTAGTGTGGCTATCGAATCCCGGCAAATTGAGATTCTCGCCGTTAGTGCCGTTCAATATTCCAATGGGGAGATCATTCCACCGTCTACTTTTCGGGCACTGAAAGACCAATTTCCGAATTTGATTATCATCGTCGATGCTACTCAGTTTCTCGGGGTTGCTCCTTTTCACTTTCACGAAAGTGGCATTGATTTGTTTGTCGCTAGTGCCTTCAAATGGTTATGTGCAGGATATGGGAATGGCGTCTTGTTCATCAGTGAAACGTTGGAAAACCTGCTCGATTCAAAACTCCGCGGCTACAATACCTACAAGAACCCTAGAAAGGAAGGCTCCCCTACCACCGGAGAGTATTTTGAACCCGGCCACCAGGACTTACTGGCTTTCCAGTCGCTGCGCTTTCAAGTAGAACAGCATCAGTCTATTGGCTATGACCAAATTCAAGATCAGATTCAACGGGTAAAGACCTATGCCCGAGCAAAAATTGTGGAGGAGACGCCTTACGCCATCATCACCGAGCAAGACCCCGGCATGGCTTCGGGTATCCTTTCCGTAGATGTTCCCTCAAAATTGGTGAAGCACCTCAACGCGCAGCAGATCGTATGTTCTTACAATCGAGGCTTACGCCTGGGGCTTCACTTTTATAACAATGAGGAAGATATTGATCTGTTGGTGAGGGCGATGAAAGGTTAGTTGCAGGCTTTTTATCACATAGACACAGAGGTTTTATATAAGATTCTATGTGGCTATGTGATAAAAACCCCTCCCTTAAGTGCCTTTGCTGGTTCAAAAGTTACCACCCTCCTTCCAACAATCTCCCACTCAACCTTAGCAGCTCCAACTCGCGTTGTTTAGCCAAAAGCTGGGCCTGCAAAAATCGAGTATTGGCATTGACGACATTGAGCTGAATGAGGCGAAAATCTACATTGGTCAAGGCGCCTAATTCGTATTGGCGCTGAGCGATGAATAGGGCTTCCTGCGCCGCGGCGAGGCTTTGCTGCTCCAATTCTGTCTGGCGAACGCGGCTCTGCCAGCGA
This sequence comes from Lewinella sp., assembly GCF_050633125.1. Lineage (NCBI taxonomy): Bacteria > Pseudomonadati > Bacteroidota > Saprospiria > Saprospirales > Lewinellaceae > Lewinella > Lewinella sp. The sequence continues at coordinate 5,340 of NZ_JBOEFX010000225.1, read as the reverse complement.
GCATAGGCTACTTGCAGCGAGGCTTCTGTTTCCAGGATCAGATCTTCTGTGCGGAGTTGCTCGGTTTCTACCTGTATGAGGCTGTTCTGGCGTTGAACTTCTTCGCGGCCACCAGAGAAAAGATTGAAGCGGACGCGGATGCCATACTCCGGACCAAAACTACGGTTGGATTGCAGGAAACCTACCTCATTGGCCTGCCTGTTAAAACCAAAGCTGCCGTACAGTTCTACCTCTGGAAACAGGGCGCCTTTGCGGATATCTACCTCACTGATGGCGATCAGCTCGGCCAGCTGTTGTTGGTTCAGGGAGGCATTATTGGTACGAGCGCTTGCCGCCAGGGCTGGCAGTTCCAGGTTGGGGCTGAGTTGGATACTATCTGTCGTTTGGATGGGAGCCACCAGGTCGCGATTAATCAAGCGATTGATAACAATGGTCAGCTCCTGAATTTGCGCCAGCTGACTGACAATCAGCGCACTGTCAGTATTACAATCTACACGAGCAAGCTGTACATCCAGCATATTGGAATTCCCCAATTCGTAAGAACGTTCGGTAAAACTTAGGCGTTCCTGCGAAACATCCAGCGATTCACGATAGGCCGAAAGGAGCTGGTTTTCTTGTTGAAGCTGATAGTAAGTGCTGGCCAGGTCCGCTACCGTTTGTTCCATAAAAAAACGGGTATCGGCTTTGCTCAACTGCTGTAACTGGGCCAATTGCTCCTTGCGGGCAAACATCGCCAAGCCATCGAAAACGATCCAGTTGGCCTCCATATTTGCGGTAGTAGCGGTACTTTTGGCATTATTGGCTTCCTGGGAGTCACCTGTGAAAAATTGCTGCTGGGAATTGTTGACAGAAGTGCGGCGCTGTGCCGTGATATTTACCTCTGGAAGCATACCAGCGTTGCCACGCGTATTGTTATTGGCTGCGGTACGTTCCGTGTTACGAACGATACGGATCTGATAATTCTCCTGTAATGCCCGCTCAATGAGTTCGCTGAGGCTCAACTGAATTTCAGCTGCCCCACCCTGGGCCTGCCCTTGCGTAGTGTTACCAATACCCAGAAATAAAACTGCTCCGAATATTAGTCCCCTGAAATTATTCATACTATAGGGTTTTATCTTCCAGTAAAACCTTATCTTTCTTACTGGTAATGATAGTATAAAGTACCGGGATCACGTAAAGTGTGAGTACCAAAGAAAATACCAGTCCACCAATGATAGCAACCCCCATCGGGATACGGCTGGTAGAACCACCACCCAAAGCAAGCGCAATTGGCATCGCCCCGAGAATCGTTGCCATACTGGTCATCAGAATCGGCCGAAAACGTTGGGCTGCAGCATCCACCGCCGCCGCTTCAATACCCAATCCATCCTGGCGGCGCTGGTTGGCAAACTCTACGATGAGAATACCATTTTTTGTAACAATACCTACGAGGACAATCATCCCAATCTGGCTAAAAATATTTAAGGTATGATCAAAAAACCACAAGGCCAGAATAGCTCCACCAATGGCCAAAGGTACCGTAAGCATGATCGTAAAGGGATCGCGGAAGCTTTCAAACTGCCCCGATAAAGCGAGGTACACCAGTACCAGTGCCAGTAAAAATGCAAATACTAAACTTCCTGAGCTTTCGCTAAATTCCTTGGACGTTCCGGCCAAACTGGTCGTATAGGTATCATCTAATAACTCCTTAGCGATAGCCTCCATTTCTTCGATTCCCTGCCCAATGGTGATGCCATCTTTAGGTGCGGCAGAGAACGTAGCAGCCGCAAATCGATTGTAGCGATACAATTGCGGAGGACTGCTGGCAAAACTGGTTTTCACCAAATTATCCAACTGCACAGGCTCCCCAAGGTCATTGCGAACCGTAACTTTTGTAATATCAGCAGGCTCATCACGCGCCGAACGGATCGCCTCGCCGATGACGAAATACTGTTTGCCGTCCTTCACAAAATACCCAAAACGCTGACCACTGTAAAGCAACTGAAGCGTTTGAGCAATATCAGCAACCTCCACGCCCATCTCACGAGCTTTATTGCGATCAATCTCAACCGTTAATTCTGGTTTATTAAACTTTAAGTCAAGATCCACGGCGTCGAAGACCGGGCTTTCACTGGCTTTCGCCATGAACGGTGGAATGATTTCTTTCAACTCCTTGATGGTCGGCGCCTGCACCACAAACTGAACAGGAAGCCCACGTCCACCTCCCCCCACCTGGATAGTTTGCTCTTGTACCACAAAGGACCGAGCAAAATTATAGTCACGCATTTTTTCACTCAACTCACTGGCTAGTTGCATCTGGCTTTTTTCCCGCTGTGAGGAAGGCCACAAAGTGAGGCGCACAAAACCACTGTTGATACTATTGGAGGAACCAAAACCAGGAGATGTCACCGACAATAAAGATTCTTTCTCTGGCAAGGTGTCCGTCATATCGACAATCTGCTTTATATAAGCATCCATCATCTCGTAAGAGGTGCCCTCCGGCGCAGTAGAGAAAATCCGTAATCGCCCCTTGTCTTCCAGCGGTGCCAGCTCAGAGGGCAGCAAGCGGCCTAATCCAAAAACCAGGGCAACCGAACCCAAAATGATGGCAAAAGAAATCCACTTATGATTCATAAAGCCTTGCAATGAACTTTCGTACCTATTGCCCAATCCTTTGAGGCCATCACCGATCCAGTTGCTCAATTTGCTCTTGGGTCGGCCTTTTTTCAAAATGCGCGAACACATCATCGGCGTGAGGCTCAAGCTCACAAAGGAAGAAATGACTACACTTCCCACCACCACCACGCCAAATTCCCGGAAAAGGCGACCAGTCACTCCTTCCAGAAAAATAACCGGCAGAAACACCGCAACCAAAGTGATCGTAGTAGAAATTACAGCAAAGAATATCTCACGCGAACCACTAAACGCAGCTTGCACCCTATCCTCGCCCTTCTCTACCTTGGCGTAAATATTTTCCATCACCACAATGGCATCATCGACCACCAGTCCGGTAGCAAGTACTACTCCCAAAAGCGTCAAAATGTTGATCGAAAAATCTGCGATATACATCACGAAGAAAGACCCAATCAAAGAAATAGGAATCGCCAATACGGGAATCAGCGTCGTTCGCCAATTGCGAAGGAAGAAAAAGATCACCAGCACCACCAACCCAAAGGCAATAAAGACCGTTTTTTGTACTTCTTCAATGGCCCGGCGAATGCTGATGGTGGTATCAAGCGCTACCCCTAGCTGAATATCATCAGGTAAGTCTTTTTTGATTTGCTCTACTCGCCGTTTGACTTCATCGACAATTTCAATATAATTGGAGCCAGGCTGTGGTTGAATGGCAATGCCAATCATCGGAATACCGCCGTTGCCGCGCAGGAGGCTGCGCTCATTCTGAGGACTAAGGCGGGCCTGCCCTACATCTTTGAGCCGAATCAGTGAACCTTCTCTTTTTGCGATAAGCAGATTGTTGAATTCCTCCTCGGTGGACAAACGACCGAAAGTACGTATGGTCAACTCTGTGCGATAACCTTCAATACGGCCGCTAGGCAGTTCGACATTTTGCGATTGCAAAGCGTTGCGCACATCTAGTGGTGTAAGCTCGAAAGCAGCCAGCCGGTCGGGGTCCAATGAAAGGCGCATAGCATAGCGCTTATCACCCCATATATTTATTTCACTGACACCACTAATCGTCTGTAAGCGCTCTTTAAACATATTGAGGCCGATATCAGACAAATCCAATAGGCTACGTTTACTACTCTGTACCGTCAGGGCAAAAATCGTCTGCGCATCAGCGTCACTTTTCTGTACAACAGGTGGGTCGGCATCGGGCGGTAGGCTACGAATGGCTTGCGACACCTTGTCGCGAATATCATTAGCAGCATTATCCATGTTAACACCAAGGTCAAACTCTACCCTGATAGTACTGCGACCATCTGCACTCGTAGAACTCATGGTATTGATTCCACTTACACTGTTGATCTCTTCTTCGAGTGGCTCCGTGATCTGCGACTCCATGATGTCTGCACTAGAGCCGGTATAATTGGTTGTGACCGTAACAATCGGAGGGTCAACACTTGGGTATTCCCGAATACCAAGATAGCTGAATCCTATGACCCCGAAGAGTAGGATAACGATGGTAAAAACCATGGCCAGTACGGGACGCTGTATGCTTAACGAGGATAGATTCATGCGTGTTAGTTATCCATTTTTTCGACCACTATTTCTTTTCCTGCCTCGACCTTCATGCCGTCTGCAGCCTGTAGGAGGCCGACCACCATTACCGTATCGCCAGCACTCAGTCCTTCCTGAATCTGTAGCAAGCGCGGAAGACGAACCCCTGGCTTGACGGTCGTTGCATGGATAGCTCCATCTCTGATCTGATAAACGATTTGGTTATCCAATTGTGGAATGACAGCCTCGGTGGGTATCAATAGTGCATCCGGAATACTATCCAATGTTAGGTTAACTTCGGCAAAAGCTCCGGCGATGAGTTCCCCTCCCCGGTTGGGCACACGGGCACGTATGCTCAGGGCTCTGGTTGTCTCATTGATAACGGGTTCGCTGGCATAAACCGTCCCTTCGTAAGAAGCATCCTGGCCAGCAACGGTAAATCGTACCGACTGCCCTTTCTTGATCTGATTGGCATAGCGTTCCGGCACATTAAATTCGAGTTTTAGCGGATCGAGCTGTACCAACCTCGCTACTGGCGCACCTACTTGTAGATAAGCCCCGGGGCTGACCGACCGCAAGCCCACCTGACCACTAAAGGGCGCACGAATAAGCGCATAGTCAATCATCACTTCCAATTCTTGTTGGTCGGCTTCGATGGTAGCCACCTGAAGCGCTGCATTGTCTACCTCGGCCTGGCTTATGCCTTTTATTTTGAGCAGCTCCTCCTGCCGGGTGAGGTTGGTTTTGGCCGTTTGGAGTTGGGCTTCCAGTTTCTGGCGTTGGGCTACCCACTGGCGGTCGTCTAGCTTGACCAGTAGTTGTCCTTTGGCGACACGTTCTCCTTCCTGAAAATGAATGCTCTTGATCAATCCCGATGTTTGAGCACTGAGCATTGCTGATTCACCAGCCATCAGAGTACCCGTTAGGCTAATTTTATTAGCAATAGGGCGGGCTTCCAAAACGACGTAATCTGCTTGCATCACCTTAGCGGTGCTAGCACCGTTGCCAACAGCCGCTACTTCTTCCTTACAGCTCCCTAGTACAAGGATAGAGAAACCAAGCAGTAAATAATTAATTATCCTCATTAGTGGGTACGAAATGAATTTTATATTTAGCATCGCCTCCTGATTGGAGCGCGTGATACATTTGCTCGAATACAATGAAGTTGTCTAAAAATAATTA
>NZ_JBOEFX010000224.1:0-4802 GCF_050633125.1 Lewinella sp. | reverse complement strand
TACCGACACTGCAGCGATAGATACAGTCTTTAATAACTTCTTATTTACTTTAGGTTTGAATCTGTAATATTTTATTATTCTGAAGCATATAATTACTGGCTTATTGACATAAAAAAACTCCTTCAACAATGTGAAGGAGTTTTTTATTTATAATACTTTGATGATCCCTTAACGTTTCAGGGTAAAATGCCCTTTAAACTCTTTTTGGGTATCGTTTTCTCTGTATTCCACTCTAAACCAGTAATCACTAGAAGGAAGTGGGTTCCCATTATAGGTTCCATCCCATCCTTCACCCAGTGGACTGATCTGCTTCAACAGCTTGCCAAACTTGTCAAATATATAAATTTTTGCCGTAGGATCACCCGTAGCGATACCAATGATATTCCAAGTATCATGATATCCATCCTGATTCGGTGTCACAAATCGTGGGTAATCAATCACACTAAGTTCGATCTCTACACTTCCACATCCATTAACATCCTTGATCGTTACCACATGTAAACCAGGCAATACATCAATAAACACATCTCCCTCTTGGAAGGCACCATCATCCAACTGGAAGACATACTCTCCCAATCCTTCCTCTACCGTCACATGGATCACATGCGTACCCGTATAAGTCTCAGTTACTCCCGAACTATCGGTATGAATCACCTCATTGATAGCAAAGGCTCCACTTACCACCTCTGCACTATAAATAAGCGGTGGTGAAGATACCGTAACCACCGTTGTCACTTCATCACTACTACATCCCGTCTCGCGCTCTGTTACAATCACACTATAATCACCTCCCTCTAAAGCAACCAACGAAGCACCAATTTCTCCTATTAACTCGGTACCATCATGATACCATACAAAAGTATATAAATTCGCATCTAAGCCCGTATCAATCACTGGCGGAGAAGTCTCTCCCTCTTCCTGTCCAATCGGGTTCCCTAAGGCATCCACACACAATCTATAACTCGGCTCCAACGTCACCGTAGGTAATTCCTCTACCTTTAAGATCACCTCCACTATATCATGACACCAAATATCATCCATAGTCGTATTTGAAGTATTAGTTACACGTGCATATACAACCTGCGGGTTGATTATATTCTCATACATATCAGGCATCTCAGTTCCTGATTCTCCCGCCTCTGCCAATTCTAATGTCTCATAGAACTTAAGGGTGTAAATCGCTGGGTCCTGTCCGTCCAAAATCTCCTGACGAATATCAACACCATTGATATTGGCACTGAAATCCTGCAAGTCAAACGTAGCAATACCATCATTATCACCCTGGTAATCACAAATCGCATAAGGATACATTGGATCTATAGCATAAGCTCCCTCTTGCACCACCAGTACAAAGTCTTGCTCCATGATATAACAACCCGTCTGGGTGTTTAATATCCCTACATAAATCGTTTGCTCGGTCGTATCATAAAAATAAGGCGTTACCGAAGAAATCCAGTTCACCATGTTTTCTGCATCCGTTAGATCCTCAAAATACAACACATCAAATATCGATGGATCCTGTCCATTTAATACCTCTCCATTCTTACTGTCTAAGATAATAGAGTTCGTCCCTACAAATGGCAACTGACAATCAATCTCATTGGAGATCTCTGCCGATGCATCAGGCAATGGGTTTACGATAAGATCCAATGACATCACCGTATAACATCCCGTACCCGTTGCCGGTGGAACATCATCAAAGGTAGCACGTACCCAAATCGTTTGATTAAAAGGCTCTATATTGGCATAAGGACTTGTTAACTGCGTTAGAGGATCTCCTATAATCGCTTCCTGCTCCGTTAGGTAATAAGCAACAACGACTCCCGCTTCTCCATTAATGATATCTACATCTAAATCTGTTAACATAAACTCCCCTATACCGTCCATAGGATCTCCATAATCACAAGACTCAAATGGATCCTGCGGCTCCGGTGATGGATTGTTTAATACCGTTAAGGTTAATAAATCTCTTGCCTCACAACCCTCTGCATTAAAAATACTTACAAACAAGGTCTGTGGCGTACTGGTATTCTGATAGGCCGTGTCTGGTACAATCGGATTGTTGGCATCCTGATCGGCCTGTGTCTCATAATAATATACTGACAAAGTAGTATTCCCTAAGGTAATCGCATCATTGTTCTCCGCCAGATTAAAGGTCGAGATCTCATCGGTGCCCGTACTGCCGTTTAACTGATCATCACAAAGCTCCATACTAAAAGGTCCTACGCCAAGAGTAGGCATCACTCCTACTATCAACTCAAAACTCTCAATACGTGTACATCCCGTCTCTAAGTTTTCAAAACGAGCCCAAATTGTCTCACCTGAACTTGAATAGGTACTGCTGTTTGCTATCGCTCCTATATTATTGATCGCATCGGATTCACTCATGTGATAAGTCACCGGTGAAAAATCAGAAGGATCCTGAACTCCTATCATAAAAGGAGTATTGATCGTTAAATCAAACACCGCGATCCCATCTCCATCATCATCACATATCGTTATATCTCCAAAATCTTCCGTAGGCTCATCCGGTAATTGAGCCACTACGATTGGCAACTCAATAATCGTACTACAGCCTGTAACCGTATTGATCAATCGTGCCCAAACAGTATCATTAAAAGGATCGTCATTCTCATAAGGGGTCGGTAACACATTGGTGTTGTCTCCCTCTAGGGCTAAATCCTCTGTCCCATAGTATTCTACTATTATATTTGGCTCTCCATTGATAAGATCCTGATCCATATCAGATAAGGTAAACATCGAAAAACCATCATTGTCATCATCACAGGCCGTTAATGGGTCTACAGGACTTGGCGTTGGGTTCTCCAACACATTTAAAGTTAATGTCGTTTGTATCTCACAGCCCTCTGCATTAAATACACTCACAAACAAGGTTTGAGGCGTACTCGTATTCTGATAGGCTGTTGCTGGGTCGATAGGATTGTTCGTGTCCTGATCCACCTGAGTCTCATAATAAAATACCGATAAACTCGTATCTCCTATCGTGATAATAGCATCGTTCAAGGTTAAATCAAACGTAGAAATCTCATCGGTAGAAGTACTACCATTTAACTCATCATCACAAAGCTCCATATTAAAAGGACCCGTAGCAATCGTTGGTAATAAACCTACTACCAATTCAAAACTACTAATACGTACACATCCCGTAGCGATATTCTCTATTCGTACCCATATCGTCTGACCTACACTGGTATAAGCACCAGGGGTTAATATCTCATTGGTTGGAGTCTCGGCATCAGCCAAGGATGTATAATAGGTAATCGGCAGAAAATCTGCAGGGTCTTGAACTCCTAATACAAAAGGAGTATTGATCGTTAAATCAAACACCGCCTGAGCATCCCCATCGTCATCACACATCAGTAAATCTCCAAAATCATCCGTAGGTTGATCCGGTAGTGGATTCACCACCAGTAGTAATTCAATCACAGTAAAACAACCTGTAAGGTCATTCTCCACACGTGCCCATACACTGTCATTAAATGGATCATCATTTAAATATGGATCTGGTAATACATTCGCTACATTACCCTCTCTTGCCAAGGTCTCGTTCCCATAGTATGCAATACTCACATCGGGCTCACCGCCTATAATCTCTATATCTTTATCCGTTAAGGTAAATTCTGCAAACCCATCATTGTCATCATCACAAACCTCTAAAGGTGTTGGAGCAACAGGTGTTGGATTAGGCAATACTCGAAGAGTCAATAGTACCGTAACATGACAACTACGTACATCCGTTACTCGAGCTACTACCGTCTGCTCATTAATTATTGCGTTTCTATAATCCGATGGATCCAAAATAGGATTGTCCGCTGCTTCATCTGCAGGAGTCTCATACCAAGTCACTAATAATGTCGTATCACCACCCGTTATAAAAGCATCATAACTCGTTAAATCAAAACTACTAAATCCATCCACTGAAGTACTCACACCAGCAATCTCATCATCACATACCTCATAACGATCCGTTGGCTCTACTGCCGCTGGCAATGGATCTACAATCAGATCCAAAGGAACAATATTATAACATCCAAAACCTCCATTGTTAGGAGTCGTATTGGTAGGATTACCCACAACCAACACATAAACCGTCTGAGCATTCGGTACCTGATTCTGATAATTTAAAGGATCTACGATCGCTAATGAAAAATCAGGCGTAGGACCTATCGCTGCATCTCCAGCCGCTATCGCATCGGCCTCTACTGCATAATAGTAAAAATCCCATATCGTTGCATCCATACCATCCAAGACCTCTGTCTCTACCTCACTCAAATCAAAAACCTCTACTCCATCTCCAGGATTGTTATAATCACATAATCGTAAAGGCTCCGAAGGCTCTACTATTAAGGGGCTGTTGCGAACCTGTAGCTCTAAAACAATCACTGCAAAACAGCTACTAGCAAGACTCTCTACTCTTGCATACACAACATCGTTAAAGGCTACATTATTTGCATGTGGACTTGCTAGTGGCAATACTCCATTCTCAGCATTTAATTGCGTCTCATGATAAGTAACCGATAAATCTGGATCGCCGCCTGTAATATCTAAATCTGCATCCGTTAAGGTAAATACATAAAACCCGTCATTGTCATCATCACATTCTACTAAAGGCAAAGGGGTATTAGGTACAGGCAAGGTATCAATCTCTATTAAAACACTTTGACTACTGTCAAAACAGGTCGTATTATCTATTCGCTACAAGCGAATATATATCGTCTCCGATGGAGCCGTTACTGCATAAGCAGAAACTAAAGCACCAACACCTGTATCAGCATCAGCCT
>NZ_JBOEFX010000223.1:448-693 GCF_050633125.1 Lewinella sp. | reverse complement strand
ATCGGTGGTGGAGATGTCCTTAACGGCATCGAAGGTATTGCACGTATTTTTGCTACCGCTGTTGACGAAGGTTCTTCGGACAACTGTGGTGAAGTAACGTTGGAAGTACGCCGTAACTACTGGCGCAACGAGACCTGTGATCCTAGCGCTAACCGCTGGAGCCCATGGGGTGAGTACATCGACTTCTACTGCTGTGATATCGCCAATGAAATCACGATTGAACTACGGGTAACCGACGAGTCTGG
>NZ_JBOEFX010000223.1:0-228 GCF_050633125.1 Lewinella sp. | reverse complement strand
GTGGCTGGGGATCAATTACCCGTCGCTTCGAAGCTTGGCAGCTTAAGCCAGAAGGTGATGTGAACGGCAACGGAGCTATCGATATCAACGAAGTATTCCGTTCAACGAACTCTTGTAGCCAAATCATCACTATCACGGAAGTACATGACTTTGTAATCGACTTCCCTGAAGATGCAGCAGCAGACTGTACTGATCCTGATGTACCTACGATTATCACTACCACTGATG
>NZ_JBOEFX010000222.1:1468-2017 GCF_050633125.1 Lewinella sp. | reverse complement strand
CCGTGTATCTGATTTCAGAATTAGGGCCGTCAAGCGCAATGGTCGTAACTGTTTCCTGGAGTTCTACCTCTGTGCCATCACCAGAGGTGTGTTCTGCAATAGGGTTCCCCGTTGTCACAAGGGCAATCACTTCACTATTACCTACGTAATCAGATAAATCTACAGAATTACCATCCTCGATACTTAGTACACTACCCGATAAGCTTAGATTTTGATCATCCGTGCCCGTCCCATCTTGCAAAGCTGATAAATCTACCGTATGTGGTATTTGACCATCATCTTCAACCTCCAGGGTTAGCGTCGTTCCACTGAGGGAGAAGTTATCGACACCTTGGTCATCTGTATCGAGAGTAGCCAGATCAACACTGTTTCCATCTTCGATACTTAGAGTGGTGCCGGTTAGCGTCAGGTTTTGATCATCCGTGCCCGTTCCATCTTGCAAAGCTGATAAGTCTACCGTATGTGGTGTTTGACCGTCATCTTCTACCTCCAGGGTTAGCGTCGTTCCGCTAAGGGAGAAGTTATCGACACCTTGGTCATCTGTGTCTA
>NZ_JBOEFX010000222.1:0-1394 GCF_050633125.1 Lewinella sp. | reverse complement strand
TCCGTGCCCGTCCCATCTTGTAAGGCGGAAAGGTCAACAGCGTTGCCATCGTCAATACTTAGCGTTGTTCCCGTAAGTCTCAAGTTCTGATCGTCGTTATCTACGCCGGACAGTGCGCTCAAATCGACGGTGTTACCTTCAGATATTGTCAGCTCCGTTCCCGAAAGAGAAAGCGTCTGATCGTCGGTGTTGAGGGTGGCCAGGTCAACACTATTACCATCTTCGATGGCCAGCGTGGTACCGGTAAGCGTTAGATTTTGATCATCCGTGCCGATGCCGTCTTGGAGTGCTGACAGATCAACGGAGTTACCGTCTTCAATACTTAGTGTGGTGCCGGCAAGGCTTAGGTTCTGATCATCCGTTCCTGGTGGAATAATATCCCAACGGTCACCCGCTGCTCCTTGTGGATTGTACCAGTATTTATCGCCAGTAGCCACATCGACAGCCAACCAACAGTTGTTCAGTGTTGCATTGCCCAGTGTTGGGTGCAAGTCTGGGTCACCAGTGACTTTACACTCACCGCCACCCGCTACAATGTCTGTTTGGGCGAACAGTGGGTTCAAGCCCACCAGTATCAATAGTGAAAAAAGTAGCTGTTTCATTGTTTATAATAGTTCTATGACTGTCCCCGCAACACCTCCCTCGGTATTACCCTGACTAAGTTTAAATTGATCACCTTTGACCAAGCCTGCGGCCCTTGCATCAGCGATTGAATCGTAAGTATTTAATGGCGTTTTTAAACAAACCTCCAACCAAATACCTCCTGGGCCATTCCAAATCCAGAGGCTTCCGTTGTCGGTGTTTTGATAGACAGCTGGTTCTACAGGAGCTGGTGCTCCGGAAGGATCACCACTGCCTTCGGTAATGTCATCTATGCCGCTACCACCAGGTGCAGATAGCCACTCGGCACGGCCTGTAACCACATCAACCAAAGTAAGTACATGACCTACCGCTCCATTCTGAGCCGTTTCCATTTTGAATTCCAGCCGTTCGGCTGTCACTTCAACTCTATCGGCATCAAGAAGTAGCCGGTTTTTGATCTTCCCACCCAGCGTGACAACCGCTTGCCAGACCGTTTGGGTCATCGTCATTTGTGAGGATTCGCTTTGGGGAACATTATTGACACCATTGACCTCGATAATCGCAGACTGAGGTAAAAGACCAAAGCTGGATTCTTGATTCGTACTGGTGTCTTGGGTGAAAACATCTATCGAACCGACAGAAGGACGCATTCTGAAGAGTGATTCGAGCGCACCCGTGACGGCGTTAAAAATAAAGTCAAAGCCCAGCGTATTGATCGTCGTGTTCTTTTCCAGCGTACCGCCCAATTCAATGTCATTGCCTACTTTAGTCAGACCATTGCTGGCCACCACGGCCATGATGTTCCACTGGGT
>NZ_JBOEFX010000221.1:319-2294 GCF_050633125.1 Lewinella sp. | reverse complement strand
CCTGGTATGGGAAGACTACAACGGCAACGGTGTACAAGACGAAGCCGGTGATCTTGGTATCAATGGTGTAGACGTAGAACTGTTATGGTTTGGTCCTGACGGCGATGTAAACACCACGGATGATAACCGCACTTACACGGTAACGACCGGAAATGACGGCACCACTGATGGCATTTACAGTTTCTGTGGCTTGAACCCTGGAACTTACAGTATCAGTATACCAACCCTACCTGGTGACTATGTACCAACCTGGTCTGATATTCCTGGCGATGATGTTATCGACAGCGACGACCATGCAGGTGTTGAATTCACCATTGTAGACCCAATGGGCCTACCGGAAGGTGAAAACGGTACGGGTGATAACCCCGGCGGTATCAATGGCTTCCCTGATATGCAGGATGATTTGAGCTTCGACTTCGGTGCTTACATCCCGGCAGAACTGGGTGATTTTGTATGGCTTGACGAAAACTTCGATGCCGCTGATGATACGCAAGTAAGTACAGGTGCAGTACCTGATAGCCCAATCGAAGGTGTAACAGTAACCCTGATGGGAACCAACAACATCGGTCAGCCGGTGATGCTGGTACTGATAACCGACGAAAATGGTTACTACAAGTTCACTGACCTGGCTCCTGGTAGTTACAAAGTGATCTTTGATGCAAGTACGGCACTTGATGAGTGTGGGCCGATCCTACTAGCGGTAACCCCGAACGTAGGTGATGATGGGTTGGATTCTGATCAAGATCAGACGACGTTCACTACACCATTCTATGATCTGTTCTCCGGTGATGATATCGAGACGGTAGATGGTGGTTTTGTAGAACCTCCGATCGAACTGGGTTGTATCGCTAACCTGAACGTAACCCTAGATGCGAACTGTAGTGCTACGATCACAGAAGACATGATTCTAACGGGCCTTTACGGCTGTGTTGATGAGTTCATCATCACGGTTGACGGAACGGATAACAATGTACTGTACGGCTGTGGCGAACACACCTACATGATCCAGATTGTGGAAGACGGCGAGATTGTCTACACCTGTTGGGGAACAATCTTCGCAGAAGACAAGACTGACCCAGTGATCGATTGTCCAGCTAATAGAGACGCAGTAACGGTTGATTTTGCCCTTCAGACTTTAGAAGGTAGCATCGACGGAACCGAACCAACGATTGCCTTAGCGGATTACTCTTGCTTCCAGAACTTCTTCTCCCCAACTGCGGGTACGGAGAACAACTACGACCTGATCACTTTCACAGTTGATCCTGATCTGCCTGCCACCGATGTGTACAACATTCAGGTCGCTGCTGATTTTCTGGGTACGGTAATTTCGCTGTTCCAGGGTGAGTTTAACCCTGATAACCCTTGCGAGAATATCCTTGCAGGTAGCGATGGTGCTTACTTTGTTGATCCGTTCTTCGGCATCAACGCCTTCTTTGCGCAAGACTTACGCATCGAATTACCGCTAGAACCGGGTCAGACGTATACCCTGATGGTGGCCAACGATGGGGCCGGTAATCTTGGCAACTACGTGGTGGGTATCGTAAGCGATAACGGCGGCACCTTCGACAATGGTGGCTTCTCTGCTCCTCAACCGGTAGCGGTAACGCTGCCCCTGTGGTGCGAAGACCAGTCACTGGTACAAGTAATCGGCGAGGAAACCTACACGGTGAATGCTGATGGAAGTATCATTGGTGGTACACTGTCTAATGAATTACGGTCTATCCTAGACCTGACGGGTTACCCCGATGTAACGGATAACTGTGGCCCTGTAAGTGTAACAGTAAGTGATGTCGTGAGCAACGCAGGCGACTGTGGAGCAGTGACGATCACGAGAACGTTCAGTGTTGCTGATCGCGCTGATGGCGTATGTATTGGCACACCACGAACAGATGAGTGTACGCAAATCATCACGCTGAACCGTCCGACGGTCTTGGATTTGACCTTGCCACCTTACACCGCAGTGATTGAGTGTGAT
>NZ_JBOEFX010000221.1:0-232 GCF_050633125.1 Lewinella sp. | reverse complement strand
CAGTGATTGAGTGTGATGAAGAGTTCCCAACCGATGGGGTAACCGGTGGTCCTGATGAGAACCCCCACGCCAGCGTGACGGGCTATCCTTTCCTACTGACGGCCCAAGGTTATGTTGACCTATCACAAAACTACTGTAACCTTGGTGCGAGCTACTCAGATGAACCCCGCATCAATGTATGTGAAGGCACTTACTCCTTCCGTCGCGAATGGAATATCATCGACTGGTGTTC
>NZ_JBOEFX010000220.1:424-3618 GCF_050633125.1 Lewinella sp. | reverse complement strand
AAAGCTTTATCTTTTTCAAAATTAGAGAAGTGGCATAATCTCGCCATTCAATGGTTCTTTTGGCAATTTAACCTCGAGCAACAGCATTACATGTGACACACCGCCCTTTCTTCTTCCACCGGTTGCGAACAACTGCAATAAAGGAAGACCGTAACCAATAGGAACAAGATTCTCATACAAGTAGGGGTTTAGTGCCAGCACAAGGTTGTGCAAGCACTTATTCCCTAGTAAGGGAACATTAATCTGCTACTTAAATGATTGATTAATCAACAAAAACAACGTCTTCGTAAACGTTTTTCAAGTTAATAGAAATTCCCAAGGCATTAATCAAGAAGCTCTCCTCTAAACCTTCTATTCGGGTTATTCGCCATAAATCCTTTTTCCTGGTATAGATTTCTACTTGCGCCTTGTACTGATGAATAAGGATATATTCCTTCAAACTGGCGATTTGTTGGTAGGCGAAGAACTTATCGCCACGATCATAAGCTTCCGTAGAATTGGATAAAACCTCTACGATAACGGAGGGGTTGATAATAGCATTATTTTCCTTGGTTGATCGCTCCATTTCGTCACAAACCACCATCACATCTGGGTACAAAAACTTATTCAATGATTCCACATGCAGTTTCACATCACTGTTTATCACTATACAATCACTTCCGTTTTCGCGTAAGCCAAATTTCAATTCACCATAAGTGTTTCCACTGATTAGACCATGCTCAATACTTCCTCCAGCCATCGCATAAATAATCCCATCATGGTATTCATACCGAGTATTGGCCTCCTGTTCGATTACTAAATAATCTTCTAGTGATATATTTTCTATTTTTTTGGCTTCCATCTTGGCTTAATTTCTCACAAAATACAGGTTTTCAAGGTAACTAACAATGCTACCCCTCTATCCGATAACGCGCACCTATGTAAAACTCCCGTCCACGCGTAGGCCCCCAAACATTAGCCGTATCAAAATAAGGGCCGAAGGGGTCTTGCCAGGAACGAATAGGGCGTAACTGACGGAAATCAAAGATGTTTTCACAGCCGCCGTAAACTTCCACCTTGGGCCATACTTTCGTAAACTGGGCATTGATGACGATGAACGGATCAGCATAGTCCTCCTGTTGGAATTCTGGAGGATTCGTTGAAGTATTAGCTAACCGTTGCTCTCCCGTCCAATGGAAATTGGCATCGAAGTGCCACCCTTTAGAGAGGGGTTCGTAGGAGAAGCTACCGATGACACGGTGAGTAGCATTAAAGGGCAACACCTGCTTTTCGCCATCAATGATGCGGTAAACATCCAGGTAATTGTAGGCAAGTTTCACTCCAAATCGCTGATAGAAAGCCAAGCCTATTTCGCCCTGAAAACCATTACTGATACTGGTGCCCGTAAAGTTCCGAACAAAAGCCACCGTTGGGTCAGTATCATAATCAGGGAAGATTTGATTCTGGAAAACCGTACGATAAAAATCGAAGGAGAATTGCGCTTCAACATCATCACCATAGGAATTATGGGTGAGGTTGATCCCGTAATTAAGCGCCTCTTCGGGCAGTAATTCTTCGGTGATCTGTACATCTCGCGAGCTGGCCAACAGGTTGATATTTTCGCTAAATAAGTTGACGGTGCGCCAGCCGGTACCTATCGAAACTCGGGCCACCGTTGCTGGTGAAAGGTTGGCACGGAGCAAGGCCCGTGGTGTGGCCTTCCAACCAAAGGTATTGTGGTGATCGTAGCGCAAACCAGTAATCAGCGTCAACTGATTATCGTACCAATTGAAGACATTTTCGGCAAAAACACCGGGGATATTCTCCTGGCGCTCATAGACACCCGCGTAACTACGCTGCAAATCATCGTTGCCAAAGCTAATATCTTCCTCTAAATCCAGAAAGCGGTAGCTGAAGCCTGTTTTAAACTGGTGCTTCTCTCGCCAATTGTATTCGTACTGCAAGTTGAGATAGGCATTGGTGTGGGTTCCCTGGTAGTGGGTTGTTCCGTAGTAGGACTCTTGCTTTTGGTGAAAGCCAGAAGCGTAAAATACTACGTGGTGATAATCATCCAGGCGGTAGCCCGTTTTGGTATATATTTCCGGTTGAGAATATTCCACCAATTGTCCGTAAGTGTTGGTAGTGCCTTTGTCTTGATCCGGATCGAAGGCGGTTTGCCCGCCGATACGCTGCTCATTCACAAAACGTAGGCCCGTCTCGCTGTACAAGCCCCATTCTCCAGCATCACGGTATTTCCATTTATTGTAAATGGTATATCGGGTGAGCAGCGGCAAATCAAGAAAGTCGTCCTTATCACTATCTCGCCGCTGCGCAGGTTGGGTCGTATGGGCTGCCAGCAGTGTGCTCCAATTGTTCCAGCGTTGGGTGTAATTGAGATTGTACTGGTGTTCACCAAAACTATTGAGGTAAACATTTAGCAACAAGCGCTCATCTTCGTCTGGCTGTTTAAGGACCACATTAATCTGACCGGAAATACTCTCATAACCCTGCAAGACAGAGTTGGCCCCTTTAGCTACAAAAATGCTTTTAATCAAGGTACCAGGAATACTGCTGATTCCGTAGGTATAACTCAGCCCCTGAATCAGCGGAAAACCATCGATCAGTACTTGATTATACACGCCAGAAAGGCCAAGGATACGTAATTCCTTAGCATTCGTGACAATATTGGTCGTCGTAGGATGTACACTCCCTTGGGTATTGAAGCAGCCTGCCAAATCACAACATGCCGAACGACCTAATTCCTTGGCGGTAATCACCTCCGTTTTTACAGGGTTGATGGTAGAGATGAAAGTCCCTTGCCGATTTTCTGTCACCACTACCACATCCATATCTTGCCGGGACCGCAACTCAATATCAAGACTACCAACCTCTTTGACCAGTACGGTGTCAGGAACATACCCGACATAAGAGATCACCAAATCAGCAGGTAAATCCTTGACAAGAGGCAGCTTGAAGGTACCATCCACTTCGGTGTACGTACCTCCATCGTTTTGTACGCTCCAATAGACACTAGCCCCCACCAGCGGCTGGCCTTCTATGTCATGGACATAGCCTGTCAATTCTTGCGCAAAAGATATTAGCGGAAGGGTAAAGAAGAAGAATAGTGATAGTTGGGTAAAGCTTCGCACGGGAATGATTGGTTAGTTAGTTGGATGGCGTAAGGGGTGTAAAAGGTGTAAGAGTGTAAGGGTTAA
>NZ_JBOEFX010000220.1:0-322 GCF_050633125.1 Lewinella sp. | reverse complement strand
GACTTTGACTACACCTACACCAAGCAGGCGACACGGGCAAACCATGACTCAAAAACAAGAGAGGGGAAATAATGACTTGATGCGACGGGAACATTTCATATTCAAAGTCCCGTCGCATCAAACATAATGCAAAACGCCTAAGCGTTTAAATCTTTACGCGGTAGGGACGGTCATTAGGGTTCTTACACCCAGGAGTATCTTGAACTTTCTGGTGGATATCCTCTTCACTAACCATATCAGGGTTGTAGCTCACATCAAAACGGGTAACAGCACCACGCTTAGCTGCAATACAGCTGCTTACGCCCTCCATTCTTTCAACATT
>NZ_JBOEFX010000219.1:3155-3748 GCF_050633125.1 Lewinella sp. | reverse complement strand
GAAAAACCGGGGAGTAGGGCAACCACACACCTCGGACTTCCGAAAGACACAACAAAGACTATCTATAAATACATGTTATAATGAGAACGAACCACGCAAAAAATTGGTGTGATAGAGCATAATTCCAAAAAAAGTATGGATGAAGCAAAAGCTAAAAAAATGTCGCAACTCATTGATGCTGCTTTGGACATATGGGTGCATAACAATGACGACGGGAAGAAACATGTGTTTGATTTGGTTGAGGAATTTACAATGGAAGATTTGCCTTTTCATTTGGTGTGGGCTGACGGTACAAGAAAGCAAACAGAGAACAACGAGTTACTGCGTATGGTCAAACAACAACTTAAAAATGCCATTATGACGACCAGGGTGAAAGAATTATCTTCAGAATTAAAACATCATTCAAAATATTTTTATTACTTATCATTTTTTTTATTATAGTCTATGATAGCATTTCTAACTGCTTGTTCCGCTGCCCGTGCAATTGCTAGTTTGCGTGATGTTTTGAGTGATATTAATGAGCGTGTTGTTTTTTTGGGTGTGTGGTAACCTCCTGGTTTGACACGCAACATACTGCGTTCTGCACGTTTACG
>NZ_JBOEFX010000219.1:0-3072 GCF_050633125.1 Lewinella sp. | reverse complement strand
TTTTCTCTAGTTTTTTCTTGAGTTTTTTCCTTCTACTAACTGCCTTCTTTGCATCTTTACGATCTTCAACTGTTGGTACTTTAGGCACACGAAAACCTTTTTTACGTTTTTTGGTTATCTTAGTACGCGCCATGTTTGTTGGTTATTATTGTTTTGAAATAATGATAAAGATAAATTTTGTTTAATTACGAATGTGATATGATTTTCCAGTCTGTACCACTGAGGAAAAGATAAACACACTCACCAATAGCAACAGCAAGAGTTGCACTACCGTCAATTGTGTCTGAAGTGGTTAACGCACCTCTTAGTGTACCAGCTTTACCTTCGATTTTGACTTTAACTTCATATCCATCTGGAGTGGATGAAGCATCAGGTAAATAAACATTGAGTGTCAACCCACCAGCATATGTGGATACAGCATTTGTATCTCCAAGCAACAATTGAAATGTTTCTGATACCGATGATCTGACATCATAAGCCACGCCTTCATTGAATTGGGTGTATTTGTTGTTGAAAGTAGTAACTAAACCCCCACCAGCACTTACACCAAGTTGGTCAGCACCAACGCTGTATATACCTGTGTTAGTGTCATTACTAAAATTGATTGCGGGTGTACCAACACTACCGTCGACAATGCAAAAAGGCACTTTTGATTCGTTACACACATTACGGATATTAAATCGCTCTACTGTTGCTGTTGAAAACCCTATCCAGTTGGGGTCCCTGCGATACATACCAGTATCAAGGTCGGAACCAAATGTAATACTTGGGGCAGCATCGGAACCGTTGATAAATGTTACTGGTAATAAATGTTTTACTTCTGTACCAGTATATCGAGTAGAATCAAAAATAGAAATCATACGTTGATAATCAAATGCACTGACAACTTTCCATTGACCATCATCCCTCATGAATGTAACCCCAACACGAAGAAACAATGTCCAGTTAGCCGCAAATCCTGCAGTAAAATCATCGAGCCTTTCAATACGATCGGCTGTTTCTAAACTGCTTCTGACAAGTTCAACATCTTGACCAATGGTTTTGACAGAAAGAGTCCACCCTTGTGGTACGGAAGAGGTGGGGGGAAAGAAAAATTGATGTGTATCTACACCTGTGTAATTAAGGATAACACTGCTATACGTATCGTCAGTGAGTGTAACAACAGCATCAGAAGACTGTAAATGTTGACCGCGAGTGGTTTGTTTTGTTTCAATCTCTGTCACGCGAGTATCAAGTGAGGTGATATCAGACTCATTGGAAACAATCTCCCATACCGTTCCATTGAGAAATAAATAGATACATGCACCAGCTTTCATATCGATAAAACTGGTGCCATTGATAGTATCAGAACCGTCACTATATACAGTACCAAAATCACCATCAAACTGAATACGCAACTCATACCCATCATTCACTTCAGCAGACCCAGGTAGATAAATACTAATAGGCCCTCCACTATTCCATGTACACACAACGTTGGAATCGCCAGCCTCGATATGCCCAACAGACGTTGTGATGGTAGTAACATTACTTGAATACCCTCCAGTCATATTTACCGTATTGGGTGAAAATGTAGCCGATGCAATACCACCAGCACTAATCCCATATGTATCAACACCAGAGAGATAACTACCAGTATTATTATCTGTATTGAATGAATACAAAGGGGCTGCTGAAGTACCCCCTTGACCCTTGTATTGACCAGCAGTCAATTTACTTTCAGATAAGGATGTAAATTGAACAACAGTACCTCCAGCCATAAGACCAATGGCACTACCACCAGAATCAATCATACCAGTATCAGAAGTAAGACTTGCATAGAGTGCAGTGTCACTACGTATTTCACCATCTGCAGTAATTTTACCGTCCACATGTAGATCCCCACTGACATCCAAATCTCCAGTAATTTGTGAATGTTCATGATCTCCTTCAACTGGATACTCTAAACTCTCTTTCGTTATGTTTAAATCTCTACCCACAAAGTCTTGACACTCACATGTATCCGCATTTAGACTACGGGAGTACATAATTAGCGGAATGAATGTATAACAATAAAAAAAATTTATAATTTATAGTGGAACTATATCTAGAGCGGTGATACGTCCACTATCATCATCTGCATTATCATCTAGACCCGGCCAAATTGGCTGCCCAGCGTCATGTTGGCCTCCTTCTACTATACCACCACCTTCTTCTACATTTTCTTCATCATCCAGTTGTTGTTGCATTTCTAATAAATCGGCAGCATCTTGTTCAGAAAGACCTGCTTCTTCACGGGTCATATGACCTGCTTGAAATTGATCCTCCTTATATTGCGCCATCAAATCTGCAGCATCTACAATGGAAAGCTTTGCTTCGCTACGTGTAATCTCGCCTGCAACATATTTACGTTCAAGCTCCTCTTGACTATTAGCACGCTGCTCAGATTCCTCCAACAGACGACGTTGTTTTGCATCAAAACCTTGCTTAATTGCTTGACGGCTTTTATCTGCTTCACTCATCGGGGGATCCTGCGATTGTGTAAGACGATGAAATTGCTTAGCAATATCAATGTCTTTAAATTCATTGTATAAAGCTAAAAACTCTTCACTTTCAACTAATGATCTGGTGACTTCATTACCAACAGTACCATCAACCTTGGCTTGAAACAGTGTATTGAGGGCTGCTTTAAGTGACTCAGTTGTAGGGGGACGTATGATGCCACTATTATCACCACGTGATGTTGTCGCTAAATAACGATTAACTGTTTTAGCGGCTTGGCGTAAAGATTGAGCATGAGAAGTTTCATATGTAAATTTCTGTAAAACGGTATGAGAACCATTAACCACGTCTTTGACATCAGATTTACTGGCATAATAAGCGCCATTAGCCATTTTTTCACCAATAATGTAACGCGCACGATTCTGACCTTCCAATGCCCCAAGAGCAACAGTAAGTTGTGATTTTTTCTCATGCCATTTAGCGTCCAAATATTTCTGTCTGAGCACTCCAACTTCATCAAACATGGCGACACTCAGCTTATTTTCCGCTGCATGCTCCTTGAATTCAGCGTCAGTAATGGGCTGTGGTATT
>NZ_JBOEFX010000218.1:0-7197 GCF_050633125.1 Lewinella sp. | reverse complement strand
GTTTTCTTATGTGGTTCAAAATACTCTCCCCTTAAGTGCCCTTTGGTGGTTCAAAAGAAAATGCTTCAAAATTCCTATTTTTGCAGTAGATACAACGCATTAAACACCCCTGTTACGATGCTCAAATGCCTATGATTATACATGCTAAAGTAATTGCTCTACTCTGCTTCTTAAGCGCGGCTTCCAGCCTACAAGCACTAGATTCCCTCAATGTGCGGTTGCAGTACTACGCCAGTATCAACCGCCCAACAGAAGAGATGACTTTGGCTTCGCTGGCCAGTAGCCTGCAAAGTAAAACGACTACAAAATTAGAAGCTGCTGAGATTGCTTTTTATTGGATAACCGAGCACATCAGCTACGATTTCGAAGGTGAGCAATTTGCCAAGGAAAGAGTCGACCTGCAAGAAGTATTACGTACCCAGCGCGGCAATTTTCAAACCTTCTCACAATTTTATCAGGAATTGTGCCGCTTGATGGGTGTGGAGTGCTACTTGATTACGGGATATGTAAATCATTGGCACGCAGAAGACTACCCTGAATATTACTATGATGGAGCCATGAAGGATCATCCGGATCATCCTTATCACGCCTGGAATATGGTGAAGATAGACAATGTCTACTACGGTGTGGATATCAGCTTGGGTAGCGGGGCTGTTGGCGGCGATGAAGTGACTGCCGAGTTTGTTAAGAAAATAGATTTGGAGCAGGTGTTGGTCAAGGATGGCGTGTTTTTTCGTATCCACTTGCCTGCTGATCCGCGTTGGCAAATGAGGGAGTATCCGATCCAGCTCCAGCCCTTTCTTAAGCGAATTCCCTACCAGGATGTACTCAAAGTCAGTGCAGGTGCCAAACCCTTTGATTACGAGTATGCCCTTCGTGAATTTGAAAACGCAAGCCCGGCAGCGCAGCGCCTGATGAGCCTTCAGAGCACCTACGAATTCAATCCTTCTGACTTCAATATGCGCCAGATAGCGGATGCTTACTACAATATGGGTTACACTCAGTCTTCGGGCGATTTTGATACGCAGCGCCTACTCGCGGCCCGCAAAAGTTACGAACACGCCATTGATGCTTATCGCAAAATTGAATCGACACCTACCGTCCAGCAGCTAATGGGACAGGCTCAGCAGGGTATTACCTACATTGCTTACAGGTTGGAAACGAAACAATAAGGCTGAAAAAGGGTTATTGATGGTGCTAATCGCAGTTTGTTTTCTGCGCAATACTTAGTCATTTCGTTGCAATGAAAGATAACCAGACCTTCTATAGTCGTTTGCCCACCTCGGGGCTTCCGCTCCACAAGTTGCTGGGAGAAGAACAGCTCTTCGAGCCCTTACCTGCCGATTGGCATGTGATTGTGGTGGATGTTGAAGATTCTACGCTTGCTGTTGAACAGGGCTTGCACCACGATGTCAACTTCATTGCTACAGGCAGTATCATTGCGGTAAGCAACAAGGTCAAGGAATATTATGAACTTGCTAATATCCCTTATTTTTTTGGTGGAGATGGTGCTACTTTTTTAGTACCAGCATTTTTGTTGGAGACACTCCTTGATATTCTGGATAATTACCGCCGGCATGTTAAACGCCAATTCGGCTTAGTATTAAGGGTGGGCGGATTAGCTGTTGCAGAGGTGTATCAGCAAGGGGTGCAGCTCAAAATAGCTAAACTCAAACTGAATAATTACCTCGTTATTCCTGTGATTTTAGGTAATGGCCTCAAGTATACCGAAACGCTGATCAAAGCTCGGTTTACAGCCAAAGAAGATCACAATAAGGAGATTCTACCCGTTAATTTAGAGGGCATGAACTGCCGTTGGAACGAGATCGCACCCCCTTCAAAAGAAGAGAAAATCTTGTGCCTCTTGGTTAGTTGCTCCGACGAAGAACGCCAGGCTCAGGTTTACCATGAGGTCGTGATTGCGATTGATCGCATCTTTGGGAAACTGGATGGACGACAACCTATTTCTGCCAAGCGGCTTAAGCTTAGTCTCCGAATCGCCAATTTTCGTAGAGAGATGTACGGCAAACTGGGTCGCTACGACTTTACTTATATACTTAGAAATTGGTTGCTTACATTCGGTGGGCGTTACTATTTTAAGTGGTTTGAAGAAGGAAAAGGTTACCTGAAAAAAGTTCGTCAATTGTCAAGTACCCTGATGTTAGACGGGAATATCAATAGCGTTATTGCTGGAACAGATGACCAAATAGCAGCTTTAATTACGGTGTTGGACAAGCTGGAAAAAGCAGGCGACCTCATCTATGGTGCCCACATCACTTATTCTTCAATCATGTCTTGTTACGTACTTGATTACAAGGACAATCACGTACACTTCGTTGACGGAACAGAGGGAGGTTATACCACTGCGGCTAAGATGTTTAAAGCAAAACTGGCCCAAGAAAACATTTAGTATATCTCACTACTGCTGCGCGATAATCGCCACAGCAATCTCCTCCCCCCGCCGCACAGCTCCGTCCATATAGCCCGGAAACTCGCTGGCCGTTTCGGCTCCTCCAATAAAGAAACGCTCACCGAAGAGCGGCTGCCTAAAGATAGCATGGCCATTGTTTTGGTGGGGCAGCAACGATTGGTCGTAATCTGTGAAAGTATAAGGTTCTAGCCGCCACACGCCTTCTTCATAGGTCGTGTATTGGTCGACTTGGTTGCCATAATATTTGCGCAATTGTTGCAGTACCAGTTCGCAGCGTTCGGCCTTCGTCAGCGAGTGATAGACGCCATTGAGGAACCCTTTGAGCGCGTAATAGCCCTGGCCATCATCCGAGTGGTCGTACATTTCGCCCACTGGTCCAACATTGCTAAACAAAGTACCACTCAGGCCTTTGGCCCGCCAAAAAGGGGTAGGGTAGGAGAAACCCACTTTAATACTTTCGCCCATCCAGGTATGGGTTTGATTGGCAATTGTTCGCAGCGCTTCGGGCCACGAAGGGGCACATTCCACCGTCTGCATCAGTAAGCGAGGAGGAAGGGTACTTACAATGGCATTTGCCCGGAACGTAGTATCTTGGGTATGTACAGTAAAACCGTCATCAATCTTTTCGATTTTTTGAACCACCTGGCTCAGACATATAGCATCTTTAGATAGTCGTTTGGCCAAGGCCTCTATCAGAGAGGTCGAGGTGCCTACAATCCGGTAGCTAGGGGCATTGTTTGGCGGCAGTTGCACCAGCTGGGGTGGGCTGGTCGACAGCGCCTCGTAGATCGCCTGTTTCCCCATGTATTGTTCGGTGATTTCTATCCCCAATTCTGCTAGTAGCGCATTGATGGCCGTATGTTTTTTACCCAGCCAAGTAGCCCCCATCTCGATGGGAGTACCCGTTTCATTGCGCACTGTAAGTATTCTTCCACCTATACGGTCGCGGGCTTCTAGGATAGCAAAGGGAATATTTGCCTGCTGTAGGCGGTAGGCCGTCGTGAGGCCAGATAAGCCAGCACCAATGATCAGAACAGGAGCAAAAGACATAATGGTAGTTGAGAAGTACACGTAATGTCACTAACAACGTCCGCAATAGGGGATAGGTTGAAGATTTGAGGGATAATGCTTTGGGGCCATGCCTTCTCCCACCCCGACTTTTCTAGTCGGGACGGGATCGGCACCAGGCCATTCGTTTCTACCTTCGGTACCACTGCTGTCCTTTGTCCTTGCCCCCTCCGGGCCCCGAGCTCCAAGCTCCGCTTTGCGCACTTCTTCTGTTTCAAATATTAAACTACCCAACAAGCTCTTAATAAAAAATAACTTGAGTGCCTTGGGTGGTTCAAAAAAAGTACCGCTATGTTAAACTAATTTGTATGTAAATACATTTAGTGTGTATACATTAATTAAAAATACCCAAAATGACTTATCTAGAAAAAGCACAAGACATTTACAACATGCTCGGTCAAGGCCAATTATTGGAAGCCTTTGACAAGTACTACGCCGATAATGTAATAATGACCGAACCTCGTGGTACCCGCGAAAGCAAGGCTGTTTGTCGCGATTACGAAGTACAGTTCCTAAACAGCATCCAGGAATTCCACGATCTAGAGGTGACGGGTATCGGCTCCGATGAAGCCAAGGGTACTACTTTCGTAGAATCCATGATGGAGGTTACCTTCAAGGATGGTAACCGTGTGAAAATGGAGCAGGTAGCTGTACAAAAGTGGGAAGGCGACCAGATTGTACACGAGCGTTTTTACTATGAGCAATAGGCGATAAATATAAGTCAGGCCGAAATCCAGCCTGATTTTAACTTATACCGATCTTAAAGTAGTTTGGGCTTTTGCCCTAACTACTTTGATCGGCATATCCCGACTGAAGTTTTTGGGCACAAGCCCACCCCGAAGCCCGCCTACTGTGCCAGCATGGCCGGCAGGGAGCCACGAAGTGAAAACACTTTGTTGTCGGGATAGAAAGAGCCATTAAATAGCTGAAAAGAGTGATTTATCTGACTATTTTGTAGAAAACCCCATGATTTCACTAGTAGAAATCATGGGGTTTCGTCTTTAACGATAGGTTTTGCAGTTGGTCAGCACGGATTTTGATGGCAATCAAAATTCGGGATGACTCATGTTTATAAAATAGAGCATATTTACTTTTCTACTCAGGGTCACAGGGCCGAATAAATAAGGTTTTAATTACTGGTGGTGGAACAATCACAATCCTTTAGTGGTAGAGAACTTGCATTCATGATGAAGAACTCTAGGACTATACCTGCCGCCTCTTCGTTAATGGTTTTGTCTTGGGCATTTAGATGATAAAAGTATTCACTTATAATATTTTGCTGAGCCGTATCTTGAACAAAGTGATCTAAATAAGCAGACGTGTGTTGTAAGCCCATTTCTGTAAAATAGGAAGCAAACGTTTGGTAATCATTGTCAGTAATTGTTCTGTTAGAACAGTTACTGACGATTCTACCTAATTCTGTACTAAAGGTGGATTTTAATTTTGATGAAAAGGTGTCTAAATCTTTACACTCAATGTAGTAGTCTTTTGGTGAATCAAATCTGGTCAACTGGCCGGGAGGCATAGTATATTGACCGCTAGCTGAAATATTTCTCAGGTATTTGATTACGCCATTGATAAGAGGGTTTGCTCCAATAACAATACCATCCGTACATGCTTTTTTGCCATCATAAAGTCCGCATAATTCATTAAGTTGAGAAGATGCCCAAGCGTGTGGAATGGCATCTAGTTTGTTATTGTATGCATAGTACTGACCGCTAAGCTGCCTTACCAAATTACTAGCAAAAAGCTGATTGCCAGCAGTAGGCCCTGCATATACCCAAGCTTTTACGTTGACTTGGCTGTCAAGATTTGCTCTGATATAAGAAGAATAAACTTGAGTCATTGCTCCTCCCAAGCTGTGCCCTGTTACAGAAACACTGATGGATTTGCCTGGATTAGACAGGACTTCATTTTGTAAAAAGACCAGTAAAGAAGCGCCTCTTTCATTGATCAAATCTTTGAGGATGTTGTAACCTCTAAGCGAGCCATTTGAAACCTTCCCTCCTTGGGGCCATGTACTTAATGTATCAACGGCAAGGTCTTCTGTGAACCAGTCAAATGTCGAGATGGCATCAGTTCCAGATATACCTACAGTGTAGTGTAAATCACCACTTTCTTGATCCGTAGATTTCAGGCAGTACATTAGATTAGATACTGCGTAATAAGGCGTCGTCCAGGTAGGTTCAAGGCGAACAACAGGACCCCATCCGTCTGCTAATGATTGCTGACCGATAATTTTTTGTAAAGAACCATTGCTAATAGCTCCTTGAATAAATCCGTGTGCTTCATTTTGGACGGCAATGGTTGAATCATGTACAGCAGATTCAGGACTGATAACCATGATTTTATCATTAACACAATCAGCTAACCAGGCAAGTACGAAATATTTGGAAGGATCTCCTGGGTTGGGAATCGTATTGATGGGCGTTGTACCTTCTGTATTTACGTTTTCTCCTTCTGTTACCTGTGAGGCAGGAGCATCCGTTCCACAAGCAAAAAGAAATAATAGCCCTATCATGGCCATTGTGGGAAAAATAGTTCGCTTAATGAAATTGGAATTAATTAACATGATTATAGATTTAAATGGTGTTTTTAAAAAGCACAAGCATCTAGCCTTGTGAATGGTTTTTAATATTAGTATATGTAATTGATATAGAGAAAGGTAAGTGAGATGTCATCTTTTTTTTTAAAATAGAGGGTAGATAAAATCTATGAATCACAAATCGCTCTACCCTCTACTTTCTACCAAAATACCTAGTACTATTCAGGGCAAATCACCTTAAACTCTGTACGGCGATTAGCCTGGTGCTCGGCAGCGCTACAGTTAACGCCATCAGCACATCTGTTGAGCAGTTTGGTCTCTCCGTAGCCTTGGCCAATTACTCGAGAAGCAGGGATGCCCTGAGCAATGATATAGTCGGCAGCGGCTTGCGCTCTGCGCTGGGAGAGGGCCATGTTGGAAGAAGCTCGGCCTTGACTATCTGTATGAGCAGACAGTTCTACTTTGGCATCCGTGTTGTCTCTCATAAACTGTACGACCTTGTTCAAGTCTGGCATTGCATCCGAACGAATGGCAGCACTTCCGGTATCATAAAGGATGTTATCCAGGTTAATGGCATCACCACACTTCACTTCATCGGCACAGATTTCCAACCGTACGAATACTGATTTTGAGCGGTCATAGTTGTTGGCATCCACATCTACTACCTGAGAAAGGAAGCTTTCTTTCTTGGCGTAAAGCTCATAAGTAGCGCGGCTATCCAGGTAGAACACAAATTCTCCCGTACTCTTCGAGATGGTAGTCTTCAGGAAGTTGGCTGTTTTATTACTCAAATTGAGGGTTACGCCTGGTAGTGGGTTCGGGCTGTTACAATAGAACACCTTACCCTTGATGATAAAGTTGGGATCATCGTAGTAAACTGTTTTCTGTACAGAAGTGGAGGTGTTGAAATCGCTGGCAGCAATCTTACCTTCTTCCAGCGCTGTATCGTAAAGCTTAGACTGGATGGTGTAGTCGCCAGGCTCAACGTTGGCAAATTCTACCACACCAAGGCTGTTGGTTGTGCCTGTTTTTACAATCTGTCCGCTACCATCAACGAGGGCGACTTCCGTCTCTGGCAATACTTCGTCTGTGATCTTGTCTTTGGCTGTAATTACCATTGGTGAGGTCGGGCAGCCATTGTTGGCTACGGTTC
>NZ_JBOEFX010000217.1:0-1925 GCF_050633125.1 Lewinella sp. | reverse complement strand
GTCTACCGTGAAAACCCGCTCAACCTCAATGACGCCAGCGAAGAGGACCTCCGAGAGCTAGGCCTCCTCAGCGATGTACAAATTAGTAGTCTGCTCAACTACCGCGAACAACTCGGTGGCTTCATTGCCATCTACGAACTACAAGCTGTCCCCAGCCTCGACCTAGCAACCATCAGGCGTATCCTCCCTTTTGTAGGACTACGCAAAGAGGTAGACGATTTCCAAGCTTCCTTCAAAGATATGTTTACCACTGGCGACAACGAGCTTTATCTGCGTTGGAACCGTATTCTTGAACAGCAACGTGGCTTCACGCCTCTGGAGGAGCGCCCCGACAGTACTCCCTACCTTGGCGATCCCAATCAACTTTACCTGCGTTATCGTCATACTTACAGCAACCGCCTAAGCTACGGCTTCACCGCCGAAAAAGATCGAGGCGAGGAGTTTTTCCGTGGCAGCAACAAAAAAGGTTTTGATTATTACAGCGCACACATCTTTCTCAAAGACTACAATCGTACTGTAAAGGCAGTAGCACTGGGTGATTACACTGCCAATTTTGGCCAAGGGCTCATTCTTTTCACCGGATTTGGCTATGGCAAGAGTACCCTTGTCACCAGTGTCCGCCGTGGAGGCCGCCCCCTTCGGCAGTATACTTCCGTCAACGAGGCCAACTTCCTCCGTGGTGCAGCAACAACACTCAAACTTAGCGACAGATTAGAATTCACAGCACTTATTTCTAAAAGAAAACGAGATGGTAACCTATTGATAATCAATGATAGTATCGACATAGAACTACAAGGTTCTTTTACTGAATTTTCTTCTTTACAGCTCAGCGGCCTACACCGAACGGCCAATGAAATCGCAGATCGAAATACCATTGAATATTTTACCACCGGAGGCTCTCTTAAATGGCAGGCCAACAAGGGGCACGTTGCCATCAACGGTATCCATCACCAGCTAGACAAAGCTCTTACGCTTACCCCACGGGTATACAATCGTTATTATTTCCAAGGCGATCAACTTACCAACCTCAGTCTCGACTATAGCTATCGCTGGCGCAACCTTACTTTCTTTGGCGAAACAGCAGCCAGCGATAACGGTGCTATCGCCACCATCAACGGCCTGCTCACCACCCTCGATCAAAAAGTAAACCTTGCTATCGTTCACCGTTCTTACCCCCGTGATTTTCAGGCTTTATTAGGTAATCCTTTCGGCGAAACCACTGGAGGACGCAACGAAAACGGCCTCTACTTCGGCATCGAGGTATACCCCAGCAAGCACTGGATCATCAATGCCTATTACGATGCCTGGAAACACCCTTGGGTACGCTCCACAGTAGACGCCCCCTCCCGTGGTCAAGAGTACCGTTTCCGGCTTACCTACTTCCTCAAGCGCAAACTCACCGTTTACCTCGAACTTCGCGACGAAACCAAAGAAGTCAACGTAAGACTCCTTGACAACCAGATCGACGCCGTGCTCCCTCAACGTCGTCTACAGGTCCGGCTCCACTGCGCATATCAAATAAACAAGGCCTTTGAATACCGCAGCCGCATCGACTGGGGCACCACCGACAATCCTATCAATGATCGGCTATCCGGTTTCGCCATCTATCAAGACCTCCTCTACCACCCTATCGGCGTCCCACTAAGTTTCACCAGCCGCATCGCCTTGTTCGATACTGACAGCTACCAAGTCCGGTTTTACAACTACGAAAGCGGGCTACTTTACAACTTCCGCATCCCTGCCTACTACAACCAGGGCAGCCGTTTCTACTTCAACCTTCGCTACAAAGGCATCCGCAATATGACCATCGAAGCACGTTACGCACGCCTGTTTTGGGCCAACGCAGAAACCATCGGTAGTGGCCTCGAAAGTACCGGGCAGCCTACCCGTACGGAGCTAGCTGCTCAAATAAAAATCAAATTTTA
>NZ_JBOEFX010000216.1:0-4838 GCF_050633125.1 Lewinella sp. | reverse complement strand
ACCCATGGTTCGAAGCATTCCCTGAGTTGATCAACGAGAATAACCTTGCGGGAGATGTACTAGATGCAGACTTTGTAGGTGTGAAAATCGGTGATGTAAACGGATCTGCACAAGCCAATGCTTTGGCTGGAGACGATCGTACATTGAACGGTCAGTTCAACTTCGTTGCTGAGGATATCGCAATGAAGGCGGGCAATACTTACACGGTAGCGATTACTGGTGAGAACATGTCTGCTGTTGAAGGCTTCCNNAGGGTACGTTGAATCTGAATGGTGCTGAGTTGGTAGACATCGAGTACGGTGCAGCTACAGCTGAGAACTTCGGTCTACGTTATGCTGCTGAAGGCCAAATCACAACTTCTTGGAACGCTTCGTCCGCCGAAACTTTAGTGAAGGAGGGGGATGTATTGTTTAGCTTGGTAATCCGCCCAACGGCAGATGCACAGTTGAGCGACGTGATCAACGTATCTAGCCGTTACACTGCTGCTGAAGCATACGGAAATGGTAACACGATGAACGTAGGTGTTAACTTCTCTAACGGAGAGGTTGCTGCTGCCGGATTCGAGGTATACCAGAATACACCTAACCCATTTGCGGCAGAGACCATGATTGGTTTCAACTTGCCAACAGATGAGGAAGCAACGGTAACGATCAGCGACGCAAGTGGCCGTGTACTTACAGTAGTACGTGGTGATTACGCAGCTGGTTACAACACCATCAACCTGACCAAGGACATGATCCAAGGTGCAACAGGTGTGTTGACTTACACAGTTACTGCTGGTGAGTTTACTGCTACCAAGAAGATGATTGCTGTAAAGTAGATTTTTAGGTTAAAGATGATGAATGCAGAGTAATTGCGGGTAGGTAGTACTACCTACCCGCGTTACTCTTTTATCACATCGTAATTTAAAATTCCTTTAAGGACGCGTGTTGTATGAAAATACTTATAACCTTGTTTTTAATGGCTGAGCTGTAAATAGCTCAGCCATTTTTATTTAGGAGTCGGCAAAGAATAAGCGTGGAAAAACAACAATTTCTCTTTAAGTATTTTGTAATGAGTGTATCTATGGAGACGGGCAATATTCTAAGCACCGTATTATTTTTTTCCGTATCTTGAAAACGCACTATTTTGAAAGTGCGTTTTTACATTTTCACCATTAGTGTCATGGAGATTGGAAAAATTCTGAAGAGAGTTGATCTTACTTGATTTACCGAACTGGTCTACGGCGATCACTTGCGTAGGTATGTAGTTGGCTTAACCAACAACACTGTCCGAACCGAACAAATCCTGCAAGATCAGATCGAAGCTTTCAAACCGTTATTTGACAATCTAACCCTTGGTTGACGACGTGATCCCCAAGGCGTAGATTTCATTGACGTTTGAACTTCAACTGACTCGCTGGTAGAGGCTCGCAGGTTGCAAAAGCTCTACAACCAACAAGCGATCCGAGACCGTTTGAATGAGGAGGAAGTCTAATCCGTCGGAGAAGGCTTCCTCCTTCTCCTGTACTCCTCTCGCTTTTTATCATTCGATTTCTTTCCTTCCTCCGTCATTATAAGCTTAAAGGCTTCGTCTTTCGGAGCCTCTCCCAAATAGGATTGATCCACTTCCACCCCTCTAGTCACCGACCGGACTTTGTATTTTTGCATGGTATGCACTGGGTATAAGATAAAGTAGTTTGCTTATAACCCTCGCTTTCCCAAATACAAGGGCAAAGCAGCATTTTCCGATTTTGCCACTCTTCGCAACAACTTGCAATTTTACAATCACCCCATTTTTGCAATCGCTTTTCCTTGCATTCCGCAATCTTTTCGCCATGCTTGCAACTATACTGCAATTTTACTTGCAATTGCAAAGATCAATGGAATATGTAACAATCAAGGATTTATCCGCAAAGTTTGCAATACCAGAAAGGACGGTTTACTACCAGATTAATCATACCCCTGGAATACGCACTAAAAAACAAGGAAGAAGTAAAGTTGTAAACCTTGCAGACTTTGCAAAAGCTTGCGGCAAAGACTTGCAGTGAATTGCGGGAAACAGCACTCCTCTACCTGAGAAAGGCAATCAAAATATAGACTTTGTAGATTTGCAAAAATTGCAAGAAGAACAACGTCTCGCTCAGGAGAAGATTTTCGCCCTCGAAAAGGTGAATAACAATCTCGAAACGAATCGCAACAAGTTCGTGCAACTCTACACCGATGAGAAAAACGAAAAGCAAGAGGTTAGACAAAAACTTGATGACCTCCAGGAAAAATACCACACCGACATCCAGTCGTTTATGAAGAAATATCACTTATCGTTAGGGCTGTTGGCCGTCTGCTTAGCTCTATTAGTGGCGTTGAACTTCGAGCAAATTCTTGCGCTATTTGGCTTTGGTAAGTAATCGTTACACACTCCTCTACCTTTCACAAGATAAACTTGCAATATGTGTCTTTGTGATTATACTGTAGCTACAAAAGTCCTTCGGGATTCTCCCCACGACAAGCTCGTGGGTGTAGGAAAAACGGCTTAGAGAATCAGTTCTCTGAGCTTTTTTTTGATCTGCTGAAAATCTTTTTCGTGTATTTGTCAGAGCTTATTGGTCACTCTTTTCTTGTCGATATGTCTGGCTTGGGAAAGGATAATGCGAGAAGTCTTTCAGAAATAATGATCGGGAAGGGTATAATAATATCTATTTTCTTTCCCGCCTGTACTCATGGGTACAACAAATAGCATGGCTCCTACTCTTTTAATTATCAGCACGGGTCTTTGAAAGCTGGCTCCTTTACCGTCTTCTTCGTTCCCGATATTTATTCCTAAACGGGCAAATCGTACATCCCTCTCTTTTACGTAAATATTCCTCTCTTTGGCGTGGATTTTTTTCTTGAGAATATTCCAAAGGTCAAAGTTCTTCATAACATTCAAGGAGAGGTAAATAAGTACTCAAAAAGCGTTGATTCTACGTCTCTTAAATTTCATTGTGAGCAGAAAACCGTTCTAAACGGATAATGTATAGGTTCCGTCCACTTTTTCCAGTGAGTAATTTTTAGCCAAGAAACGATCAAGGTTTACGTACTCCTTCTCCAAATACTTATTTGCGAGATAATCGTCGATCCGTTTTTGAATGAGTTTAGATTTCTTACCAGTCAGAAAGTTATCTAATGCTTTACGGTATACAAGCTCACCTGGAGCATATTCTGAGATAGCTTCCTGAGCAACTTCATCAGTAAGATATTTGGCTTTAATTTCTTGGAGTTTGGGCGCACGTCGATCCTCAAATTCTTTTCTTCCTTCTTCTACCAAAGTAGCAATTTCTTTTTCCAAAGCTTTATCATATTGCCTTTTGGCTATTAACTCTGCTTGTCTTTCTTCTTCGACTCTTTCCGTTTTATAGTAATCATTCTGAATCGCTTTAAGAACAAATCCGCCACGGTTTTTGATGCTTGGGTTCTCTGCGAAATGTTTTTTGCACCTATTAAGGGTGTCAATAACCCTACTATTGTAGTCTTCATCAGCTTGGCATTCTTTGACGATATTCAAAGCATGTTGCGTCATACTTGCTCCCAAAGCAATGAGCGATTGATAAACCTGGGTAGAGGAGAGGGGATTGGCAACGGGAGTCAGCGGTGTTTTTTCTAAAAAAGATTGAGGGGTTGCTAATTTGGGGTGATTCGGCCTAATGTGAAACTTGATCTTATTTACACGCTTACCTACTTTCTCATATATGGAAAAATCGGTTTGAAGGTCAGTGAATTTTCTGAGTTCTTCCAAGGCGGGGAGTAGTACCCACCTTTTGAACTCATAGAACTTTTGGTATTTTCCAGAAAGTCAGAGACGAAATTTAAGGTCTTCAACAGCAAATATTTTCTCCATTACCCCATTACCGGAATGATAGCTTTTTAAGAGACCGTATAGCCTGATGGAAGCCGATGAATCCATGGGTAAGATATACTTATAGAAAAACTCGGTGAAATGTTGCCTCAATTGTAAGAGGTGGGGTCTCAAGGCCGGATCAAGCCTCAATCTAAATTCATCAGTGTTCTTATGGTGTGTAACAGAACTCAATCGGTTGACTTGAACTGCATCTTCTGCATTCTCCCAATAGATGGGTGCGTGGTTGAGTTCATCCATGATATGAAAGACCTCTTTCCTCTTGCTTATTCTTCTTTTTCCATCGAAATTAAGGATAGCAACAATTTGCTCATAGCTAAGTACAAAGTCTGTAAACGAATCGGGTTGGATGGAGTCGAGCTTGGCAACCAGGTAATAGATGAAAACCAAACAACGTTTACTGAGCTTATAGGAAGCTCTTACTAATTCATTGGATTCTACCACTTTGAGATTGTGTAATTCTGGCGATAGGAGCTTGCTCATAGTATCGAAAACGAATAAAACTATCGTTCAGAGTAGCCGAAAAGTCGAATAATACAAGCCCATTTTTTCGACTTTCTGAACGGCCCTATATCATGCGCGGTAAGCCTCGACTTTATCGGTTTAAACACGCGGTATCTCTCGACTTAGGTGCGGTATCCCTCGCTTTTCTGCGGTATCTCTCGACCAAACGCGCTAAAAAGGCAATAAACACAAGGGGTTTTGGATCGGGAAAAAACATTAAAAAAAGAAAAACAACAGTAGGGGAGTGCGGTAGGTCTCTACTTTGTTATTGCTTAATAAATCGAGTTTCATCGACTAGTTGCCCTAATTGGTCATAAGCAGCAACTGAATAATTTCCTGCTGGCCAGGAAGGAGAGTCTAGTGTAATTGTAGATGATGATCCCATGTTGAAATTGAATTGAGTGATACCCTGGGAGTTATATATTTTTAACGACACGTCTTGCGGAACCGTAAGTGTTACT
>NZ_JBOEFX010000215.1:0-8836 GCF_050633125.1 Lewinella sp. | reverse complement strand
CCCGCGAGTGAAACGAGCACTAATAAACTATCGAAATCTCTCCCTGTATCTGACTGGTCGTACCATTGATCCATTCCAGCTCAGCAGCGTAGATGTACAAGCCTGAAGGGAGTAGGTCTCCGTTGTAACGCCCGTTCCAGGCACGGTCAGAACTATTGGGAGCCAAGTCTTTGACTTCGTAAACCAAAGCGCCCCAGCGATCAAAAATGCGCATTGTTGTAATATTGGCAATAGAGCCCTTGTCGTAAATTACAAACCTATCATTGGTGCCATCTTCATTTGGAGAAATCGCATTAGGAACGTAAAAGGCACCCTCTGGACGAACGGTTACAAGTAGCGATGCTTCCGCTTCACAACCGTTTAAGTCACGAATCAGCAGGGTATAATTAGTTGTTAATTCTGGCTGAACAGCCCATTGCTTGTTACTTATTTGTAGGCTGTCAGGTAGTGGGGGGAACCAGATCAAAGTATCCAAAAGTTCCAATGGAGGGTTACTTATCACAGATATCGTTACAGATTCTCCTAAATTGATGACCTCTTCCTGGTTTGATTGAAGCTCTAACATAGGGTTACTAGGCTCAGAGAGATTTGCATTCTCCATTTCTTCACAACCACCAGCATCTTGTAGTTGTACCGTATAATCGCCTGGCGCAAGTGCAGAAAATTGGTCAACGGCTGCGAAGTTTTCACCATCTATACTTGCCAAGAAAGGAGGTGTCCCTCCCGTTATGTTTTCGATTAAAATGGCACCATTATCAGGATCAAGACAAGGGGCAGGAACTGTTGTCAGAGAAAAGCTAAAGTCTCCACTTAAATCGTCAACCTCGGTAATGGCTTCAGCGAAGCAGTTCGTGTTTTCATCGCGGACAATAAGACGATAAGTGCCAGGTTCATCGACCTCAAGGCTAATGTCAAATTGACTAACGAACGGAATGTTATTCTGTGACCATTGATAAACAATGTTATTGCCAGTGCTTGTATTCGTTCCTACTAGGGTAATATCTCTGATAATACAATCAAGCGTTGCCGTTGCAGGTAGATCCGCAATAGGGTTGAGGTTAATATCAAAAGATTGGTAAGTCGTGTCACTAGGGCATACGCCGCCGCCATCTACCGTGTAAATGAAGGTATAGCTCCCTGCTGTACTAGTGGATAACTGTGTTGCATTACCATTAACAAGTAGCGTGCCTGTATTTGGGCCACTGAAATATTCCCACTGGCCGCCAAGGTCTTCATTGGTAACCAGCGTGCTCAATTCTACCACTGCAAAGTCTCCCGGGTTAATACAAGTGGTGAAAATTCCTGGAGAACCTGCATCTGGGGGGCTTGCTAGCGTAAATTGCCCATCCGACGATGAGGAACAACTATTGGTTGAAATTGTGTATTCCAGTGTATGAACGCCATTGGCAAGCGTTGCTGGATCAAAGGTGTTAATTGTACTTCCGTCCAATGTCCAGGTGCCACCAGTATCAGCGTTGGCGGATAGGTAGTTATTGGGGTCAATCGTACTAGCTGCGCCACAAATTTGGTTAGGAATAACGACATCTGAAACCAACTCCGTAACATTGATAGCAACACTAGCTGTAGTTGTACAGTAAGCTTGGAAGCTGATGTCATCCAGGGCGAAATCATTTCCAGCAGGTGTGAAATTGGTGTTTACTACACATATTTCTGCTGCTGTTGTTGTACCAGAAGACCACTCAGCGGAGAACTGTTGCCAGTTGCAGGTATTGGCGCTCGCGTTAAAGGGAGAGCCCAATTGAACGCCGTTGACCGAAAACTGTAATTGTGCAGGATTCTGCGACGTAACGGACGTCACCCAAGCGCTGAAGAAATAATCGGTATCGGTATCTACGGTGATGTTTTGGCACCATATATTACTGGCATCACCACTGGCGTTTACGACCATCATGTTGCCGCCGCCGGAGTGATCGTTACAATTGGCAAATTGATTATGGGTGCTTCCAGCATTGGTAGCAATGGCATATTGTCCTTCATTGCTTAGTAAGCCTACGCCCCCGCCGGTACCGTAGATGTAATCGCTGGTAAAGCCCGTATCACCGGCACTAAAATCGCCATTAGTGATCAGGTTGTCATCCGAAAGGCTAAGGACACTTAGCGTGTAGACCGTTGAATCCGTAACATTGGCAGTCGTGATGAGTTGATTAGGATCATCAAGACCAGTAATGGGGCTCCAGGTGAAAGATTCATAATCACCAGAGATGACAGGAAGTAATACACTTGAACCTGGCCCACAGAGGTTGACTTCAGGGTTGAGGTCAATCGTGACATTACAATTCTGGCTCCAGCCAATGCTCAAGAGTGCTAAAAAAAATACCGTAAAAAATGGTTTCATGTAGACGATGGATTTAAAGACTATAATTTAGCCTTACCAAAAATTAATTGGTTGCGATTCAGATAGTGAAACGCATAAATTCATCCTTAAGACATACTTAGTGTGCAAATATACAGAAAAAGTAGAGGTTGTTATTCAAAGTCTTCCTCATCGCCAAGATTTAGCCGAGCACCTGCCAATTCACTGAGCGCGTGTTGATCGCCAATTTCTCTAGCGACTTTCATTCCTTCTGAATAGGTATCCCATGCTGCTTTTTCTTGCTGTAAAACTTCATTTAATTTCCCGAGATGATAATAGAGACCTACATATTTAGCGTCCTTTTCTTTGAGTTCTAAATAATGCTGTAGCGCTGTTTCTAACTGGCCAAGACCTTCATATTCCTTAGCAAGTGCAAAGAGAATAAAAGGATCATTAGGAGAATCTTTATAAAAGGTAAGCAATTGTGTTAAACGAGCTGAACTCATAGCCGAGAAATGTGTTTTAATTCAAGTTAGCGAAAATTCGCTACCTCTCTTTAGATTAGCGTCCAATTTAACTATATTTGCGGTGCTTCAATAAAACCACATAAGAAATGAAATTACTGGTTTGCGTCAGTAAAACGCCAGAGACCACCACAAAGATTACTTTTAATGGTGATCAGACCGCTCTCGATACCAGCGGAGTCCAATATATTATGAACCCCTACGACGAATGGTACGCATTGGTTCGTGCGCTAGAGCTCAAGGAAGCTTTAGGAGGAACCGTTACGATCATCAACGTAGGCCCCGCAGCGAATGACCCTGTTATTCGCAAAGGTTTGGCCATTGGTGCCGACGAAGCGGTACGGATCGACAAAGAAGGCAGTAGTAGCCTGGATGTTGCTCAACAAATTGCAGCTTACGCTAAGGACAATAGCTTTGATATCGTATTCTTTGGTAAAGAAACGATTGATTACAATGGTTCGGAAGTAGGAGCGATGACAGCAGAGTTGTTGGACATGCCTTTTATTTCCTTCGCCACCAAATTGGAAGTGGAAGGGAATACTGCTACAATTACCCGCGATATCGAGGGAGGTGAAGAAACGTTGGAAGTAGCAACGCCGTTTGCTATAAGTGCTGCGAAAGGTCTTGCAGAACAGCGTATACCTAATATGCGAGGCATCATGATGGCTAAACGCAAGCCGCTTAATGTTGTCGCGCCTGTAGATACCAATAGCTATACACAAGTTGTAAGCTACGACCTTCCGGCAGAGAAGTCAGCTGTAAAGTTAGTTGATCCTGAAAACATGGATGAACTGGTACGCTTGTTGAGCGAAGAGGCGAAGGTTATTTAAGCTTCATTACCTCTTTGTTACAATCTATTTTAAAGAATATTCCTCCGGGAAAGAAAATATAAAATCATGGTTCTAGTATTTGCCGAAAGTGTAAACGGAACATTTAAAAAAGCTGCTTTCGAAGCAGTTACCTACGGTTACCAGACTGCTGAAACCTTAGGTGTTGCCTGTGAGGCAATTGTATTGGGCAAGGCCGAAGGTGCCGGTGTTTTAGGAAAGTATGGCGCTGCAAAAGTTCACCAGGTAGCTGATGATAGCCTCAACCAATTAGATGGGCAGGTTTATGCAGCTGTAATAGCTGCCGCTGTAGCGCAACTTGGTGCTAAAGTGGTGATCATGAGTCATACCTCTACAGGTAAGTCTATCTTAGGCCGCTTGGCTGCTAGGTTAAACGCTGGTTCTGTACCGGCTGCTAATGCTGTTCCAACCAACGAAGGCGGTGTTTTTGCAGTTCGCAAGCCTGTATATTCTGGCAAAGCGTTTGCTAATATTGCCATTTCTTCTGATATCAAGCTGGTCTCTGTTACTGGCAACTCTATCCCTCCGGTAGAAGTAGCTGGAGAGGTTGCCGTAAGTGCATTGGATGTTGCCGTGCCTGCAAGCCGTATCACGGTGAAAGAAGTTTCGCGTATGGAAGGCGTTACGCCACTACCTGAAGCAGAGCTGGTTGTTTCTGCTGGTCGCGGGATGAAAGGCCCAGAAAACTGGGGTATCATCGAAGCTTTAGCCGAAGAACTTGGAGCTACCACTGCTTGTTCTCGTCCAGTATCGGATGTGGGTTGGCGCCCTCACCACGAGCACGTTGGACAAACGGGTATTGCCATTCGTCCTAACCTTTACATTGCCGCTGGTATCTCTGGTGCTATTCAGCACTTGGCCGGTGTCAATAGCTCAAAAACCATCGTTGTGATAAATAAAGACCCGGAAGCACCTTTCTTTAAAGCTGCTGATTACGGGGTCGTAGGCGATCTCTTCGATGTGGTACCACGTCTGACTGAAGCTATCCGTAAGCACAAGCAAGGATAAAAGAAGTTGGCGATAAGCGTCTGACCGCTAAAAAAAGTGGCATTTACCGATTGGTAGATGCCACTTTTTCATTTTCCTTATGAGAGTTTTGGCCCAAAACTACTCGTATTCAAAAAAGAAGACTCCTTCTATGTTTTCTAAAAATAGCGTCGAGTATACCCAATACCGATTTTGTAATACGGCATTAAAAGCGACCTTCACCTTAAACCCTCGTGCAGGTAAGTAGCTTACATTATCTTCGTAAGGCTCTATTTCTAGTATCCGGAAAGAGCTATTTTCATTGTCCGCATCCGCAGAAGTACCTTCAATACGCCAGTAGTTCCAAGGCACTAAATCCTGGTCTTCCTGACTCCTAAATCTTTCGGAATAACCGACCTCGACTTCTCCTGGATTTGTCCCGAAATCATACTCTCTGCCTATTTCTAAAAGCGCTTCTAATTCTTCTTTGGTAAACTTCCTGTCTACTTCAGAAGCGGGGCGGTCTGAGCTTATTTTTACGTAAATACCCACACTGCTGTTTAGTCGATTAATAGGAGAGAGGTTTCCTACTCGAAAAGCTCTGGCATCAGAAAGAACAGCAGAAGCAATATACTTTTTGCCGTTTTCTTCCCTGACGGCTGAAGAAGACCCCCAGGTGATATCAGGGTTTCCATACAACGATTCTCCACCCTTAAAATCAATGATATAAGAATAATCATCCTGATAAAAGATTTCTCCTTCTACCCAGAAGTCAGATTCCGATGGAGGAGGAATAATCTCCGATTCGTACTCGTAATCTTTCTTACAAGAAAAGGTGCCTAGGAAAAGAAGAAAACAGATGGTATATAAGCATTGATATTTCATAATAGTTGGCTTTGAAGGTTTAAAGGTTCCGGGTTACTGATGGTTTAGAAATAGTGCTGTACAGCAAGTTGTACATCTGAATTAAGGTGTGTTTTAGTATCATTATACAAGTTATCAGGCGTGATGTCTCTCAGCCCTTGTGTATACCTAATACTCAAGAACCACCGACTGCCGAAAGCGTGTTCCGCTCCCACTATGAAGCCAATATCACTATTCCAAAACCCTTTCTCTGGAACTCGTAGAGATAAGGATTCACTATAGCGGTCATACCCAGAAGAACTATATGCTATGTCGTGTGGTGTAATAAAACTGTAGCGAGCACCGAAAGATAACCCGGTACGATTGGTAACTGCGTATTTCACCATTACAGGAAGCTCCAGTGCAATGTATCCTTGGTAGCTCCGCTCTACGACTGCTGTGCCCAAAAAACCTAAAGAACTATACACGTCCTCTTCGTAACGTTGGGTTACATCGTAATTCGTGACAGGCTTTAACTGTGCCTCGACTTGAAGTTCCCACTTGGGATTGATGGTTTTCCTGGCAAAAATCCCGATAAACGGAAGAGAAGACATTGTTTTACGTTCATAGTCGGTAACAGTAGTACTCATACCGAGTGTCACGCCAAGGCGCCATTTGCTAGGGGTATTAGGATCGGAGAAAGACATGTCCTCCTTGTCTTTTTCTGTTTCTGAAGCAGGTATTATCCTAAGCGTCGGTATGGGAGAGACCGATGAGTTGTTAGATATACCTTCCTCCTCTTTTGGCTCTTGAGTAATCCCTGACTCTTGGCTGGTTAGTACCGGTGGAGTGTTTGCACTTTCAAGTGTTTTTCCAGTTGCTGCGTCGATNNGCTTTTTTCTTTTTGAAGAATAAGGTCCTCTGTTCGATCTGTGGCTACAGGTTCTGTTGCTGTATCTGTATAAGAGGGCGTTTTTTTATCAGCCTCACCAAAGACTCCTTCTTGTGCTTGTACTTGCTTTTGTCCATCGATCTCAACCTTGCTTGTTTTTAGCGTAGTCTGCGAGGCATTTTCAAAGTCTATTGCAGTACTTGTTTCTACTGCAGTCTGGCGCTGATTTATGCCTAAATACTCCCTCGAAACTAAGGCCAACGATGTGCCTAAGATCACAAGCAGGAGGAGTTTTGGGAGGGATTTGCCATTAAAAAAGCCAGGTGGTTTTAACCCTGCTTCTAATATAGTTTCCATTTCACCCCAATCTGCTGGTGTATATTCATCTGGTTCGTAGTCTTCAACCAGTGATTTAATCTTTAGCCAGCTATTATCTTGATTATTTTCCATTTCAATTCGCTTAAACATAATTAAAAGAGATTTGCATTGACTCCATTCTTAGCGCTGGTAGTCTTTCAAGAGAACCTGCAATTCTTTTTTTGCAGAAGAAAGGTACCATCGAGAGGTGCCTTCACTTATTCCCAGTTTCTCCGCTATTTCATGGTGTTTATAACCATCAATATTATGCATGCTGAATACTAATCTACTCGTCGGTTTTAGTTGTTGAATACAGGCGATAATGTCTTTTGCCGCTATTTTGCTGAGCGTGCCCTCTTTTATGGCAACGTCAGGAGCAGAAGACAGGTTGGTGAAGTGTGTCTTGTATCGGCTCTGTTTTCGGCAAAAATCGATGCATTCATTCACCGCAATTTGAGTCAACCAAGCACCGAAGGCACCTTTACGGCTGTATTGTTGAAGGGAGCCAAATGCTTTTAGGAAAACAGCATTAACAACTCCTTTGGCTTCTGCCTTGTCTTTGGTGTAACGCAGACAAGTGCCGAAGATCTGGTTGTAGAACTTCTGGTACATTTGCTTTTGAGCTTGCCGTTGGCCTTTCAAGCACCCAGTAATGATGTTGTCTAAATCTGACATGTTTTCTTTCGCGGGTTCTCTCTTTAGGACTCCAAACCTGTCTAGTTTTACATCTATGTCATAAATAGCCATAAAGTAAGTTGTTTTCTATTCACTTAGCCGTAATTGCTAAAATCCTAGACCAGACGTAGCTGAAGAGGAAAACGTTGGAGCTTTTTTAGTTTTTTTTTAAAAAAATGTCAAATCTACCGACAGATTGTAGCCAAACGGCTCATGAAAAGAAAGATATTTCAAGGAGACATAGAGCGTTTGTGCTCCAAGAGAACATTTCTTAAACTACCCCCTGAATAATTCTTAATTGAAGATAATCTATCCTCCCTATACAAATTTCAACTATAGCAAAATCAAATCTCTATACCCTATACTCAGTACCTTGTACGGTGATTTTTGCCTAGTGCACAGATTACTATTGCATAACCGACAAAGGCAAGAATCACCCTACTTGTACCCATACTTCCCTTTCCACCAAGCTGCTAACTGCTGCCAGATTTTTCTTTCTGCGGGGTTGTTCTGAGGTTTGTAAAAAACTTTTCCTTTTATTTCTTCTGGCAGGAATTCCTGTTCTACAAAGTTGCCGGGGAAATCGTGGGAGTATTTGTAACCTACGCCGTAATCGAGATCTTTCATCAGTCGGGTAGGGGCGTTGCGAATGGGGAGCGGCACCCCCAGCGTACCTGTTTCTTTAACCGTTTTTTGAGCTTGGTTGATAGCCAAATAACTGGCGTTGCTTTTTGGTGAGGTGGCTAGGTATACGGCTGCTTGGGAAAGAATAATGCGAGACTCCGGAAAGCCTACCGCCTGAGCAGCCTGAAAGGCAGTGGTAGCCATGAGTAAAGCATTGGGGTTGGCCAAGCCAATATCTTCAGAAGCAGAGATGATCAATCTTCGGGCAATGAACTTGACATCTTCTCCGCCTTCAATTAAACGTGCCAGCCAATAGACGGCGGCATTGGGATCACTGCCTCGAATGCTTTTGATCAATGCGCTGGCAATATCATAATGTTGCTCTCCTCCTTTATCAAAGCGGGTCATGTTTTCCTGTACGCGCTGCCTTACGAGCTCATTGTTAATGACGAGTTTTTCGCCGGGCTGTACTTCGCTACAAACCAGCTCAAGGATTTGTAAAGTCTTCTTCCATCCCCTCCGCACAAATGCAAAATAGCCTCATATTCTTTGACTTCAATAGCTTGTTTGCTCAGGTATTCATCTTCTTTCAGCGCTTTGTCAACCATTGTTTTCAAGGCCTCCGTGTCGAGTTCCTTTAACACATAAACCTGCGCCCGTGAAAGTAAGGCAGCGTTGACTTCAAAGCTGGGGTTTTCAGTGGTGGCGCCTATTAGTGTCACTATCCCTTTTTCGACAGCCCCTAGTAAGCTATCCTGCTGGGACTTGCTGAAGCGATGAATTTCATCAATAA
>NZ_JBOEFX010000214.1:0-4478 GCF_050633125.1 Lewinella sp. | reverse complement strand
TTATTGGAATTTCCGCTAACTCCCATTATCCGCATTGCACTTAATCCCCCTATACCCCTCGCTACTGTTGCGCTTAATGTACCCCCTGCCTGGACAAAATACGCATATTTCCGTTTCAGCTAAGCAATCCTCAAAAATAAATCATTGCAGATAAATAGCAAATCACGCAATAGGTCACTTTTCCTTAATTCT
This sequence comes from Lewinella sp., assembly GCF_050633125.1. NCBI lineage: Bacteria > Pseudomonadati > Bacteroidota > Saprospiria > Saprospirales > Lewinellaceae > Lewinella > Lewinella sp. Next base: position 4,286 of record NZ_JBOEFX010000214.1, on the reverse strand, counting down.
TCGGGTAGCTTGATTATTGATTATTGATTATTGATTGAAAAATCTGACATTTGAGTCTCTTCATAAAAGGGATCATTGATAGTGTCAGACTGATTATTTTTTCACCATCACCACATTATTTTATACCTCACCGAACTATTACCTCCCTTCACACCTTACATAATTAGCGAAAATTCGCTAAATTGCGCAACTAACGAAACGGCTCCCGTTTCCAAGGAAAGGTTTAAGAGCATATTGGGGCATCTTGCCAACTGATTTTCAATAAGTTCTAAGTATCTTCCGATCTAAATAAAAATTACCAAATACATAAATCAATACCCATCAATGAGTAGAAGAATCCGCAAAGCAGCTGTACTTGGCTCCGGTGTTATGGGCTCCGGCATTGCCTGCCATTTTGCCAACATCGGTCTGGAAGTCTTGCTGCTGGACATCGTACCCAGAGACTTGAGTGACGACGAAAAAAGCAATCCTCAGGCTCGTAACCGCATCGTGAATGGTGCCTTGATGAAAGCCATCAAAAGCAAACCAGCCCCACTGTATGACAAGGCCTTCGCCAGCCGTATCCAGACGGGCAACTTTGAAGACGATTTTGAAAAAATCGGCGATTGCGACTGGGTTATCGAAGTGGTTATCGAGCGCCTCGATATTAAGAAGCAAATTTTTGAGAAAGTCGACAAGTATCGCAAAGCAGGGTCTTTGGTGACCTCCAACACTTCTGGTATTCCGATTCACATGATGACAGATGGCCGAAGTGACGATTTCAAAGCGCATTTCTGTGGTACGCACTTCTTCAATCCGCCGCGTTACCTGCGCCTGTTTGAGATCATCCCTACACCGGATACCAGCAAAGATGTGATCGACTTTTTTATGCACTACGGTGATGTCTACCTAGGTAAGCAGACCGTTCTTGCCAAAGATACGCCTGCCTTTATTGGCAACCGGATTGGCGTTTACGCGATGGCAAAAATCTACCAACTCACTACCGACCTCGGGCTCCCGATCAGTACCGTAGATAAGCTGACCGGCCCTGCTGTTGGGCGGCCCAAGACGGGCACTTACCGACTGGGTGACCTCGTAGGCCATGATACCAGTGTAAACGTCATCAAAGGCATCAAAGACAACTGCCCCGACGATGAGCAGGCTGCTACCTTTGAAGTGCCAAAGTATATGCAGTTTCTGGTAGAGAACAAATTCCTCGGTAATAAAACTGGCCAAGGGTTCTACAAAAAGATCAAAGGTGAAGATGGGAAGCGCCAAATTCTGGAGCTTAACCTGGAGACACTAGAGTATGAAGCATCAACCAAGCTTGATCTCCCCAGCCTGAAAGCAGGCAAGCAAATCGAGGATCTGACCAAGCGCATCCAATACCTCTTCAAGGCAGAAGACAAAGGCGGAGAATTGGTTCGCCGCAGCTTGGCGGGCTTATTTGCCTATGTATCGAACCGCATTCCTGAAATATCGGACACCCTATACAGCATCGACGATGCCATGACGGCAGGTTACGCCTGGGAAATCGGTCCATTCCAATACTGGGATGCTGTAGGTATCCAAGCAGGTATCGAAGCCGCTGAAGCGGAAGGCCAAACCGTTGCCCAATGGGTAAAAGATATGCTTGCTGCTGGCCATAGTAGCTTCTACAAGCGCGAAGGAGGGCAACTCAAATACTACGACATTGCTCAAAAAGCTTATGTCGTCAAGCCTGGCACCGAGTCCTTTATCATTCTAGACAACTACCGCGATCAAGCGCCTGTTTTCAAAAACAGCGAAGTTATCCTTCACGATATTGGTGATGGTGTGCTGAACCTGGAATTCATCAGCGCTCACAACTCCATTGGCGAAGGCGTACTGCGCGGCATCAACGAAGCTATCCAAATTGCCGAAGATGGGGATTGGAAAGGCTTGGTGATCGGCAACAACGCGACCAACTTCAGCGTAGGGGCCAACTTGATGATGATCGGTATGCTGGCTTATCAGCAGGAATACGATCAGCTGAATATGGCCATCAACCTGTTTCAACAAACGACCATGCGTTGTCGCTACAGCAGCATTCCAGTCGTAGCAGCTACTCAAGGCTACGTCTTTGGCGGCGGCTGTGAAACGCTCATGCACTGTGACGGTGCCGTGATGGCTGCTGAATCTTACATTGGTTTGGTAGAAGTAGGCGTAGGCCTGATTCCCGGCGGTGGCGGCACCAAGGAGTTTGCGCTCCGTGCCAGCGATCAGTTCTTCGAAGGCGATGTGCAGATTCCTACCTTGATTGATAAGTTCAAAACCATCGCTATGGCATCGGTGGCTACCTCTGCTTACGAAGCTTACAACATGGGTTACGCCCTTGAAAGCCGTGACGAAGTAGCACTGAACAAAGATCGCAATATCGCCCTGGCAAAGCACAAGGTCCTGGACCTTGCACGTAGCTACACGCAGCCACTTATCCGGCAAGATATTACGGTGCTCGGTCGTACTGGTCTGGCAGCCCTCTACGCTGCGGCCAACGAGCTACAGCTCGGTAAATACGCCAGCGCACACGATATCACTATCGCCAAGAAAGTGGCTTTCGTCCTTTGTGGCGGCGACCTTACTGGCGTGCAAAAAGTGAGCGAACAATACCTATTGGATGTCGAAAGAGAAGCCTTCCTGAGCCTTTGCGGCGAACAGAAGACGCTCGAACGCATTCAGCACATGTTGCAAACGAACAAGCCGTTGAGGAATTAAGGGAGTGCGAAGTGCTTGGTGCGGGGTGCGAGGTGCGGAGTGCGGGGTTTAAATACTTCCGATTTCCGATTTCCTACTTCCGACTTTATAGTGCGGACTTTTGGTAGAGGGATTTTATACACGATCACATTTTTTTTGGACTTATGATTTTAGAAAATTGAATATTTGGAACGATGCTATATTTAGCCGTAAGAACCTATCAATTAACCAATGAACTTCCTCCTGAGGAAATTTACAATCTAAGTCATCAGATCAAAAAATCAGTGGTGTCTATCCCTTCTAATATTGCAGAAGGAGCGGGGCGGAATTCAAACAATGAATTCAATCAGTTTCTAGGTTTTGCCACTAGCTCATCCTATGAACTCGAAAACCAAGTGCTACTCAGTGAACGCTTGAACTTCCTCAGCAGTGAAGATGTCAATCCGGTCATTGAAGAGTTACACTCCTTGCAAAAACGCATTTACAATTTTAAGAAATTCATTAAAAAACAGAGAGAAGTAGTGTATAGTGGGGTCTTAATCCCTCTACCCTCTACCTCTCTTCCATATACGCGAAAGCCATGGAAGCATATATCATAAAAGGTTACCGTTCCGCCGTTGGCAGGGCCAAGAAGGGCGGTTTTAAAAACTATCGTTCGGATGATCTGGCGGTAGATGTTATTAAAAAATTGATGGCAGATACACCAGAGCTAGATCCGCGTTTGGTAGATGACCTGATTGTCGGCTGTGCCAACCCTGAAGGGGAGCAAGGCTTGCAGATTGGTCGCCAGATTTCGGTACGTGCTTTGGGGAAAGAAGTTCCTGGAGTGACGGTCAACCGTTATTGTGCCTCTGGTTTGGAGACCATTGCTATGGCTACGGCTAAGATCAAGGCAGGAATGGGCCATATCTTCATCGCTGGTGGTGCGGAGAGTATGAGTAGTATTCCGATGACGGGATACAAGCTGGCTCCTAGCTACCAAGTGGCAAGCACTACACCTGATTACCTGGTGAGTATGGGGATCACGGCAGAGGCCGTCTCCAATAAATACAACATCAGCCGCGAGAAGGCCGATGAATTTGCTTACAACTCGCACGTTAAAGCAGCTGCCGCTATTGATGCGGGCAAGTTTGATGACGAGATCGTTCCCGTGGAGGTGCCTGACGTTTTTGTGAAAGACGGCAAGCGGGTGGAAAGCTCGCATACCGTAGCCATGGATGAAGGTGTTCGCCGTAGCACCACGGTGGAAGCATTGGCAAAACTACGCCCGGTGTTTGCTCAAGGTGGCGTTGTGACCGCAGGTAATTCTTCTCAAACCAGTGACGGTGTAGCCTTCACCATCGTGATGAGCGAAGAAATGGTCAAGCAGCTAGGGCTAGAGCCTGTTGCTCGCTTGGTCAACTGTGCGGTGGGTGGTGTTGATCCGCTATACATGGGTATTGGCCCTTGTGTTGCCATACCTAAGGTATTGAAGCAGGCGGGAATGAAGCTCAGCGACATCCAAGCCATAGAACTCAACGAAGCTTTTGCGGCTCAATCACTGGCAGTGATCCAGGAAGCTGGCCTCAATCCGGATATCGTCAATGTAAACGGCG
>NZ_JBOEFX010000213.1:0-5018 GCF_050633125.1 Lewinella sp. | reverse complement strand
ACACTTTTTGCAACGGTCTCCGTAGATTTGAAGTGTAAAAATGAAAATGCGCAGAACTTTGCCTAGGACGTACATACTCCGCTTCGCTACGTACGTCGCCTAGGCTTGAGTTGGCTGCAATGAGTGAAAAAATATTGAAAATGTAACTTATTCTATTTAAAAACAATATAGACATGACAGTTGATCACAAATGAAGAAGATAATAATTTACATACTATTCACTATTTTATTATTCCAACTTGCAATAGGGCAATCCAATGTGAGTTTGGATATGGTGGAATACCTGCAAGCTGATCAATTTGACATTGATAGCCTAAAAAATATTCTTGGTGTTTCACATATAAATGAAGGTAACTGGGATGTTGAAAGAGAAGAGCTGGGAGGGATTATGATTTGGAATTATTTTGAGCGAGAAATAGACTTTGATACAAAGCAGTTTCTACTAGAGTATCAAGATCAAACTGATTTTGCAGACTATGAAGTATCGATCTTGTATAATTTACAAGGTTCCTTGGTTACAATAATTAATAAGGTGAGCTTTCGAGAATCTGAATTATTAGTAAGGAAAACTTCAGAAGAGAGTAAGCTATTTTTTAGCGACTATAATGCAAAATATCATACTAATATCAACCGAAGAAAAGTAAGAGGTGATTTTTTAAAACTATTTGAATTCGGTAGTGCGTGTGGAGTGGGAGGTAGTGCAACAGAAATGTTTTCTCTGATGCTAAGGGCAGTTAATGCGAAAAAAATCAATAAACTGAATAATTGGTTAAGATCTCCAAATATCAATCTCAGGTTATTTGGAGCTGTTGGGATTCTATGGTTATCATATGATGGAAGACTAATAGAAAGCCAAGAAAAAGAAATCATACGCTCATTGTGGGAAGAAAACTATTCGATCAATTCATGTTCAGGTTGTAGTCCTGAAACTAGTACAATAGAAGAGTTGTTGGATAAGGAGCAATTGAAGTATATATATGAACAATATAAAAAATAGGTTGGTTTAAGGAATAAAAAATATTACTGCAGCCAACTTTGCTACCCCGTCAAGNNAGCCTGCGTTGTAGCTTGAGTTCGGTCCAATTAAATAAAGCAAGAGATGAAATTATTCAGAAAGAATAAGCATCAAAGTGATTTGAATGAGGAGGCTTTTTCCCCTATTCAAAGAATAAAGAAGATAGAAGGTAAATTAGTGCCAGCCTTTATTTGTAATGGCGGAACCTATTTTTTTACAGATATAGAAGTGTACAGTGATGGCATCATAGAAGCATGGGGAGCACTTGATTTGGACTTTTTTAGGAGTAAACTTGCCTCTAATTGGATTGCGGTTAATGTTCCTAATGAAGAAAATATTTCCATTCATCATCTTGCTTCTCTGAAGATAACTGATTGTATATGGAGGTTTGATAGCAATACATTTTATGATTTTGTTGTCGGACTGTTGAAGGGTATGAATTCTAAGATGCAAAATTTATATAATTTTTTTGGAGAGGATACAGTCCAAATTGGAACTACCAAGTATTCCAAATTGCCGAGGTCCAATGGAAAACCAGTTAGGCCTGGTAGTGATCATTACCACTATCATAATATGATTACGGGAAGGAATTATTCTGTGTTTTTCAAGGAAGCACCAAACATATATTATTTAGTGAATATTTCAGTGTTTGAGGATCAATCCGTGATAATGGACAGATTGCCTGCGGTAATAAGAACAGATATCCCTGGATTGAAAAAGATGATGGAGGACCAAGAAGTAATAACAGAAATATCAAGAGGTAGTAAGGTCATGATCTATGGTTTGGGAGAATTTGTAACAGAAGAAGTTAATGCGGCAATTAAAGTTGAGTCTTTATTTGGCGAAATAGAGGATGCTGTCTCTGAGTTGAATTCAAAGCCTACTACATCACAAACATGTAAGTCAGTGTATGACGATTACTTGCAAAATCCAACTGTTCAATCACGGGAAGTACTGAGAGAAGCATATGAGAAGGTACCAGAGCATTTGAAAGTATATATTCTTGGAGATATGGATGTTAAAGACATTCCGATAAGGATGATCATATATGGGGAGGAAGAAATAAAGAAGTGGAATCACTATATTATAGCTGTGGAAAAAGGATATGAATTACCGAAAATAAATGTACCTAATCCAGTAGATGAAATATAAGACTGGACCGAACTTTGCTTGTGCGACTATACCCGCCCGGGTTCGTATTCCACTCGTTCATATAGTTGTTGCTGTACTTTATCTGCGGTGTACTTGGCGATCATTGGTGAAGAGGGGCGGGTACATCGCACAAGCTTGAGTTAGGCACAACGCTGCGCGTGCATTAAGAAAGCCTCAAAAGAAAAACCTTAAAAAGAAAAATTAGAGCTTGATAGAAAAGGATAAAATATTATTAATATTAGACCTCGACGAAACACTTGTTTACGGCACTAAAGACAAATTATTGCGTACTGAGGATTTTAAAGTCGGTGCTTACTTTATTTATGAAAGACCCCTTTTGAGTGATTTTCTTCATGGCGTTTACCAATATTTCAAATTAGCTATTTGGTCATCTGCTTCAGATGAATATGTATTTGAAGTAGCAAATCATATTATTCCCAAAGAAATCTCACTTGAATTTATTTGGGGAAGATCAAAGTGCTCGTATAAGAGAAATGTAGTTATTGATGATGAAGGATATTATGATCCAATTTCTCAAAACCATTATAACTATGTAAAACCACTCAAAAAGGTAAAAAGGAGAGGTTATGACTTAAATCGTATCCTAATCATTGATGATACGCCTCATAAATCTCAGAATAATTATGGTAATGCTATATGCCCTGAAATATATACAGGTTCAATAGAAGATGAAGAATTAATACATTTGTTAGCTTATTTAAAGGCATTTAAAAATAAAGAAAATGTGAGAAAAATAGAGAAGAGAAATTGGCGAAACCGCATTGATAGAGATAAATAAATGTAAATATTCATCTTATCTCCTATATTAATAAAGAATGATTAATAAAATATGATGCGAAAAAAAAATATATGAATCTATAGATGACTTGATTCTTTTAATTAAGAAAAAAGGAGACAAAGAAGGCTTTGATTTTGAGGACTCTAAAATTATTCTTTGTTTAGAGGTAATTCGCTTGGAATTGAGTAGTTTAGATGAATTATCAGACGATTCTTTAGGAGCATTTGGTTGTATTTCGGGATGGTCATATCATTACTACCAAAACATTTATACAGATATTCATGAACTGATAATATATTTGGATGATGAGTTCAATAAATTAAATAAAAATGAGTACAAAGCTGATATTGAATTTCCTGTAGGTAACAGTAGGAATGACTGGTGTGATTACTTGTGTGCAACAATTCAAAATGTGTTGAAAGAGTCAAAATAAATGTGTGCCTAACTTTGCCTAGGACGTCCATGCTCCCTTTGGTCGCACGTCGCCTAGGCTTGAGTTAGCGGAAATGATATATCTTATGGAAAGAATACTCAATATACTATTTAGAAGGAAAACGCTGAATTCTATTTTATTTATTTTAGTAGCAGCTGTAATTAGAGAACTCGCTGCTCTTGGTGCAAGTGAAGAAATAATTGAACTATGTAATAAAATCCAAGAGCAAAATCCGGATAATTACCTTTATTATGCTGCAGTAATTGTTGAGTTTGTATTTGGGAAAGGAAGTTTCATTACACTTGGAGTAATAATTGGGTTGATAATTTTATTTGTCTCTTTGAGAATATACGAAATAACACACCCTAAAAAAGATCCTCCTGATGTTATTGTGCGGTCATCTGATTTGAAATTCATTAGAATAAAAAAAGATGTTTATCAGCTACTTATAACTTTTAAAAATACTGGACCAGTAAATGCGAGAAATTTTAACTATAATGGAATCGTATTAGGGTTTGATAAGAAAGAGAATTTATTGCTTCGATATACAGTCGAATCTAGAGGTGACAATTTATCGGTTGAAGCTGCTCGAAAAAAAGATTACTATTTAGAGGCTGTTTTTAATTTTGAAATTCCAGACAAAGTAGCGAGATGTATGGATATTTACATACTCCTAAAAGTTAATTTTACCGATGACAATAAGAAAAAGTATGTGAATTTTTTATCATTTTATACTGTTGCAGAAACCACTATGTTCTACATTTATAATGGTGAAAAGAATAAAATACTAAAGCCAATACTTGATGAGTATTTGACTAATTACAACCTTCCTAAGTATTGAAATGAAACTATCAAGTATAATAATGAGTATTTTAGGCCTATTAAGTGGGAAATATATTTATGGCATTTTGAAATGCATTTAAGTATTTCTAACGTAACAGTTTTTATTATTTTCCGTATTACTTATGTAATATATAATTATTCTCTAGAAAAATATTTGTTATGACAGGGGAGGATTTTTTGATTTCTATGTTTATTGTATTATTCTGGGCTGTAATAATTCGATATTTTCTTAAAGAAAGAAGAAAAAACAAAGAGATTGAAAATAGAAATAAATTGTACTTCAAAAACTTTATCGATGCAACCAATAGAGTTTTAGGAACTAGAATGCAGCCAAATTACTTGACTGATGAAACTGTAATTATTGTGCAAAATTATGGTACTCCTGGATATGGTAAAGAAATAATTGGTAGTGTTAAAATACGATTAATAAAAGAACATGATTTTTTTACGATGAGAGATTCATTCTCTATCCATGTGAACGGCACCACAAATAAGGGTAAATCAGTTGGTAAATATAAAGAAATTAAAGGCCGACCTGATACATTTTTAGCTTCAGAATACTTTGATATAATTAAAGATATGCACAACTCGGTAACAAAGTCATATGACTTTAAAGAGGGATTAAAGAAAAGCGGATGGATGAGTGTTTGAGGAATATGTTAAGAAAGCATTAGACTAAAGATAAACTGTGATTTACTTCCGCTAACTTTGCTAGCCCGTCAATGTCTCCTTCGTCGCCACTGCGTTCTAGCTTGAGTTGTACGCAAGGAGATTGA
>NZ_JBOEFX010000212.1:0-2627 GCF_050633125.1 Lewinella sp. | reverse complement strand
TCCAACTCCGGCTACCACGCAGTGCCGACGCAGGAGGCATTGTCGCTGGTAGCAAAGTTAGGTGCATTCAACTCTTCCTTTTACTTGCAGACAATTTTTTCCGACCATCAATTACTATGACTGATGGTGTTTTCAAGCCGGCAGCCCTACTAATTCTGGCCTTGGTTAACACCTTGTTTACTTTGATACGGTTGTTTTTCGTCATTATAATTAGGTAAACACTATGGTGAGATTTTTCTGCTTTGTTATAAATAGGCAGTTGTTTTTCGAAACCATGAAGTAAATTATTATTTGTGGACAATTTTACTTCCAGATTTACTTTTGCATCATAGCCTCTACTTAACTTAAAATCTACTGGGCCACTACCTGCATTAGGCTCTCTACTTAAATCAACATTGTTCGCCCTACAATATGTATCTGCAACTCCATAAAGTAGCTTTTGTACATATCGCTCATTTCTTTGAGTCCCGTCAGAATCGTAAAGAAACTCCCACCAACCATTGTCCTCGATTAATGACTTTAACTGAAAGCATATTACTTTTATAACTTCGAGAATGTTTTCAGGGGTGACAGGATTATATTTTCTAAGGTTGATTGCATTCTCCTCTACTGCTTTATTCGCTAACTCTATCCATTTAAACTCATTGAATGGATCATTTTTAAAGTCATAAGGCTTTCTTGGTTTAATTTCATAGACTTCAAGTAGATGCTTCAATAACTCTTTGTTACTTAGTAATTCATCCTTCAATGATCTCTTACTTCTCGATTTAATGTATTTCTTCCAACTTCCTCCAACAATAGTATTTGTTCTTTCTCTTAACTCTTCATTATAACCTTCAACAGAAGAAATATCATGCCACGAGTCGGCAATTGGAATTCTGCGAAGTAAGTCTCTTGGCAGAAACATTATTGGCTTTCCATCATTATATTCATTCTTTGGTAAGAAAATCTCTTCTCCACTATATTTAAATCGAGTTGACTTTATATGTAATTCTTTTGTTAATCTTTCAGTGTACCTGACAATATTGTCATATATTATGGATATCGTCATGTCACTTATTCGATCAGAGCCAATCCCTTCCTCAAAAAGTCCAATTAATTCAAATATTTGTGGGTCTTCAAATCCTGCATCAACTATTATTTTTCCTGTTTCAGCAAGTTGGCGTGCAAAGTGTATTCCAATTCCTCCACCATGATTTCCTTCAGATGAAAACCCTAGACTGATATATGGTATTTCTTTAAACTTTAATTTTTTAACTGCTTCAGCGTAAAACTTATCATTCTTGTCCTGAGATATTTTTAATAATTTCATCACTTTCCTAAAGTGATCATCAAATTTTTCTCTAGCATTCTCAAACTCAGGAATATTTAGTGAATTCAATAAAGAAGGGTCAACATGGAAATTTGAATCCATATCTATAAAGCTATTAAATACACCAACTTCATCTAGTTTTTCGGCGCTTACTCCAACCAAAGTATTTAGTCTAACAGGCATAAGTATATCGTTCTCTTCTAAAAAGTAAAACCTGCATCTAAAATAAGTTTTTTCTTACGTTGCACCTAACTCCGGCTACCACGCAGCCCGTAGCTTGCGGAGGGTTGTCGCTGGTAGCAAAGTTCTGCGCAGTCAATTCTTTTCTTCAATATATTTATAAATCCTCATATTCCTAACCGTATCGCTTATGAATCGCTGATGCATCTTAGAAACAAGTTCCTCTACTGTTGCCACATCTAAGTTTTGTGAATTTGAGCGTATTTTCCCTTCCGTCCTTATCACCCAACCTCTATTAACAATTCCGTTAATATCCCGTCCAAACATATTCAACGTAAACGGTTCAAATATTGCGAATGTAATTTTCCTTTCTATTGCATCTTCAATACTGTAGTTCAACTCATTTAATATTTCACTATCTGTATACTTCATTCTTAATGCGCTATATAGGATACTGTCCAACTCTGTTTTTGTTTCCTCTTTTCTAAAAACTCTGTACGTACTTTCAAAGTTAAGAGGAAGAAGTAAGTTCAGTACTGTATCGTAATTCTCCAAATGAAAGTGAAGTCTACTTGAAAAAATGATAAATTCCATGTCTTTTTCTCCAATAATTCCAACAGTACAAGGTGGATTAAACGGGTAATTTTCACGTTGCTTCTGTAAGTATTGGAGACCTTCTTCATACATCCCTTTTTGTATGCAGTGATCTACGATTTTTCTGTAGTACTCCGGCATTAGCCACTGGATCAACCCGAAAGGAATAGAATCTTGGCTATAGGAAGCAACTGAAGCATTTTTATCATATGAATTGACAGCAAATTCATTTTGGATAAATGATCTCATTAATCTCACACTTTCATCAAAATTCCCTAGACTTTCATTTATCTCAATCCTCCTACTCAAAAGCCATAAATTATCTATACTACCCTCGATGTAGGATAATCTCCAATCGTCAATAATTCTTTCAGCATTATAGAATGCACCAACTTGAATTAAACTGTCCACAGAACTTCTTTGCTCGATAGTTAATTCTTGCGCATTCAGTTGTGATGCAGTGTTTGCAAGGAGCATAACAAGTACCAATCTCCACTTAATTTTCTTCCGTATTCCCATTTTAGAGCTTGTTGGGAAATTT
>NZ_JBOEFX010000211.1:6230-6765 GCF_050633125.1 Lewinella sp. | reverse complement strand
GTCATGAACCCTGATCTGTTGATTTGTACGATGGAACCTTTCGTTAACTTGGAAGTTGAACTTACCGTTTCGAAAGGTCGTGGCTACGTTCCTGCTGATGAAAATCTGCCTAAGGACGCACCAATCGGTGTTATTCCCATCGATGCCATCTACACGCCCATCAAAAATGTGGCTTACACCATTGACAATTTCCGTGTTGGTCAACGTACCGATTACGAGAAACTGACGATTAGCCTCAAAACAGATGGTACTATCCACCCGGAAGAGGCTATCAAAGAAGCTTCACGGATCCTGATTCAGCACCTTATGCTGATCACGGACGAAAATATCACCTTCGATTCAGCGGGTACTCGCGAAGAGAATATCGTAGATGAGCATATCCTGCACATGCGTAAGTTGTTGAAAACTTCTCTGGAAGATCTCGACCTCTCTGTACGTGCTTACAACTGTCTGAAGGCAGCGAAAATCAATACCTTGGCTGAACTGGTACGTTACGACACACACGAACTGCTGAAGTTCCGTAACTTCGGTAAGA
>NZ_JBOEFX010000211.1:945-6218 GCF_050633125.1 Lewinella sp. | reverse complement strand
GATGGTTGGATTGTTAGTTGGTAAGCTGGTTAATAACCTTCGAGCTATCCAACAATCTAACCATCCAACCAATAAAACAGGTTCCCCAAAGGGGATAATATCATCTACAATTACTACGGCCAGCATTTAGCTAAACCTGTTAATGCTGCGGGCCAAAGTGTTGTGAAGTTAAACAAATTCAACCATGCGTCACGGTAAGAAATTTAACCATTTGGGCCGCAAAGTCGGTCATCGTAAAGCATTATTACGCAACTTGGCGATCTCATTGATCGAATACAAGCGTATTAACACAACTTTGGCTAAGGCGAAAGCACTTCGTGTTTTTGTTGAGCCAATCGTTACTAAGGCTAAAACTGATTCTACGCACAATCGTCGCGTTGCTTTCAGCTACCTACAGAACAAGGAAGCCGTAAAAGAACTATTCGGAGATATTGCCAAGCGTATTGGTGATCGCCCTGGTGGTTATGTTCGTATCATCAAGACTGGAACACGGAAGGGTGATGCTGCTGAAATGGCCATGATTGAATTTGTTGACTTCAACGAAGTATACACTGCTGGCAGTGAAACTTCTACAGGAGGTGGTCGTCGCCGTCGCCGTGGAGGTAAAGGCAAAGGTGCTAAGGCAGCAGCTGCTGCAACTACTACTGCCGCTGCTTCGCAGGAAGAAGAATAGGTATTTGTTTGATGGTTGATTTGTTTGTTGGTTCCGATGGTATTGTTTACCTGTTAACTTTCCAATAATTCAACTTTCCAATAATAAAGCCTGTACAAAGCCGATGTTCCTTTACGGGGCGTCGGCTTTGTTATTTGATGTAAAAAGGTATTACAGGTGCTTTTTTATCATGGCTACCAAGTCGGCGGTACGTACAGGTTTACTCAAACAGCCGTTCATGCCCGCCTGCCGACAGGCTTCTATTTGCTGGGGGATGGCGTCGGAAGTAAGCCCTAAAATGGGAAGGGATTGGTAGTAAATGTCTGACTTACTACGAACCCTCTGGGTAGCCTCTATTCCGCCCATCACGGGCATACGTACATCCATAAATACGAGGTCATAACGCTCATTGGTTATTTTATTGAGGGCTACTTCGCCGTTGGCAGCTGTTTCTGTGTGTACCTCTGGTAAGTGTTTTTTTAGTAACTCTGCTGTGAGAAACTGGTTAATTGGTGTGTCGTCTACGATCAAGATTTTTAACCCAGAAGGGAAGACATGTGGACTGCTTGATTGAGTCGTAGCTACGCTTTCTTTGCCTACTTGAAAAGGCATACTAAAGCGAAAGGCGGTTCCTTGCCCTACTGTTGATGTTAGGGTGATTTGTCCGCCTTGCAATTCAATCAATTCTTTTGCAATGGAAAGTCCCAAGCCTGTGCCTTGTTCTTGATAAGAGGTGGATTGGTTGTTGCCTAGCTGCTCAAAGCTTTTAAATACATCATTTAATTTTTCGGAAGGAATACCTACACCTGTATCTATTACCTCAAACTGTAATCGGTAGGTTTCTGCCTCTTGACTTAGGGTANNTAATTTGAATACTTACAGTTCCTGCTTCAGTGAATTTAAGTGCGTTGCCTGTTAGGTTCATCAAAATTTGGAATAGGCGAATGGCATCACCAACCAAGACTTTAGGAATCTTTTCGTCTATTTCTGTGCGAAGAATAAGCCCCTTTTCGTTGAACTTGTGTTCCAGTAGCCGTTGAACCTGTTGGATCAATTGCCTCAGCTCGAAGGGTTGTGGGTTGAGGCTGAATTTGCCACTTTCAATTTTTGCTTGATCTAGCAAGTCGTTGATGATTGCGAGCAATTTTTCACAGGAGAGATGAATAGACTCCGTAAAGTGCTGTTGCTTGGGGTCTAGATTAGCGGATTCCATCAAAAGGCTATTAATGCCCAGGATGGCATTGAGTGGTGTACGTATTTCGTGGCTGACGTTGGCTAGGAATTTACTCTTGTAAAGTGAATTTTGTTCGGCCAGCCGTTTGTCGGCAGCCAACTGTTGGGCTTTTTGGCGTACGCGAAAGATGACTAGAAGAATGGCTAGTAAGCAAGCAGCAATAAGGGCTTTGAACCCAAATGTTTGCCAATAAGCAGGTTTGATGACAATAGGTAGACGCAGGGGAGTGCTACTCTTTGTACCGTCGGGTAACGTAGCCTCGGCCAGAAAGGTGTAACCACCTGGGGCCAGGTTAGCAAAGTTGACAGAGTGATCGTGGCCCGCGTTGACCCAGTCCTCATTCAGCCCTTCCAGTTTATAACGATAGTTGATGTTTTCAGTATCGAGGTATTCCAACGCGGTGTAGTTGATAGTGAAGAAGTTGTCTTGGTAGGGAAGTTCGATCTGAGCTATGAATTCGGGGGCTCCGCTTAATTTATAGGGTTGATTGCGCACAAGAAAGCTAGATAAGACAACATTGGGAGCCAATATTTTTTGGGGGGCTATACTGGGATCTACGACGAGTAGCCCACATTTAGTGGCAAAGAGAAGTCTGCCGTCACTAAATTTTCCGGTGCTGAAATTTAGGAATTTACTGCAAAATTCTTCGGTGCTGTAAAAGGAGAATTCCTCGGTTTGTGGTGTATATCGGATCAGTTGTTGATCGCCAACCATCCAAACATTACCATCATTGTCGACAATCGGGTTGGTGAGGGTTCTTAAATCATTGCCTTGATAGGTTTGTAAAAAGGTGAATTCCTTTTCTGTATCATCGAAAATGAGAAAACCTTCACGGGCGGCCAGATACCATTGGTCACCAGACCACGAGATGCCTGAGAGATGTTTTATGGCTATTTTTTCCTTCGTTTGTTTGTCTACCATTGGGTAGCAGCTAAAACTTTGGGAGGTTTGTTCGTAACTACACAAACGGCTTGTGTTCATGAACCAAAGGGTACTGTCTTCTCTGAGAGTGAGTTTCGAAACAAAATCTTCGGCGGCAGTACTATCTAGTTGGGTGGGGCGGACCCAACTCGTGTCATAAGTGATTGAATTAAAATGACAAAGCCCGCCATCGGTTGCAATCCAAAAGGATGATTCGTCGATTGGGTCTGCTACGATTTGCTTAGTAGCATAATTGTAAAAGTAGGAAATGTCTTTGACGAGCCCTCCTTCAAGTGATTGTGAGTTGACGAAAAAGAGACCTGTGGACCTGGACGTAAACCATATATCCCCCCGCTGGTCTTCAAAAATGTATTTAAAACTATTTGGTAAAGCAGGCCGGTCGAGCCTAACCTTATGTGGGGAGACGGAAAGGGATTTTTGTTGGTAAAGATTGTTTTCAGAAAGATAGAAGAACCATAGCTTATCGGCCCGGTCGATGGTTAAGGCACTTCTTGAATTTGCGGGGTTTCGTTTTTCACCAGGATGGGCAAAAAAACGAAATTGGCTATTATTGGGACGAAAAAGGCTTATTCCTTCATCGGTGCCCATCCACAAGCTTTTGTCCTTACTTAAAGTTAAGCAAAATAAAAAAGTACTGGGTAGACCTTTGGTAGCACCCGCTGAAAATTTATGATGTTCAATAAGTTGCTTCGTTCTAATATTCCAATGAAGGACACCATGGTCTTGGGTGGCAATGTAAAAAACGCCATGCTCGATTTCAATGATGTCGGTAATACTAACTTGCCCAAACCCGGGGATTTCTATTTTGGTGTAGGTTTGTGTTGCAGGATTAAAGTTGTACAAGCCATCATCTGTACCTAACCAGAAGTTGTATGCTTTATCAATGTGGATGCAAAAAACTTTAGGGCAGGTTTCTGGATTGTCCGTTATAGGGAAGTAAGACAGGTTCTGGTCGGGTTGGAGTAGGTATAGACCATACATATTAGCAGACCAGATGTCTCCTTGCATATTTTGATCTGGGAAAAGACTTTGAAGTTTGGAGGGGTGCTTCGCTAAAAAAGTTGTGCTGTCCTGCCAGTTGATCTGTAGTATTCCCTGGTCTGTAGTGGCGTATAATGTACCATCTGATGTTTGGTAGCAACTTTTTATCGAATAATTCTCCCAATCAAGGGTTTTTCTGTCAAAGCCTTTGAAGCATTCTGCAGTTTCTGTTCGCTTATCAAATAGAAACAAACCATTATCTGCACCCAGCCATATTTGTCCTTGGTTATCTTCAAACAGGTCCCAAATAAAAGGCAGTCGATCCTCTTTGACGGTGCTATCTCTGACATGAGGAGCGTAGGTGGTGAAAGTCTGCCCGTTGTATTTGCTTAGGCCCGCAGGGGTACTGATCCACATCAGGCCATCTCGATCTTCCAGGATGTCGATGACGAAGTTGTGGGGAAGGCCATCATCAGTGTCGAGGGTACGGAAAAAATGCTGTTCCTGTTGGGCAAATGAGAAAGACCAAGCAAGCAAAAAATGGAGGATGAGAAGGTGTTTTTTCATGACGCCTGTTTGGGGAATAGGATTATCAATTTAGTTTTTTTTATCCTTTTTATCCTTTTATTAAACGAAAAATGCGACAATAAACCGAAATTGAGGGACTCAGAGCAAGTACTATTATGATTGATAAAAACGCCATCGCCCTTTACTTTGACGACGACCACGAGTTGTTCAAACGCTTCGTGGCTCGTTTTGTGGAACAAACACCGGCGCTGATGAACGCTATTAAAAGAGATATTTCTGCAGGGAAATTATCCCAAGCTGGTACGGATATTCATGCACTCAAAGGGCATTTGCGTTACTTGGGCTTGGATAAGTTATCCAAGCAATTGGAAGCGCTCGAAAGTTTGGCGGTGCCACAAGGAAACAAAGACGTGCTGTTGGCGGGGTGGCAAAAATTTGACCGCTCGTTTGTTCCAGCCTTTAGATTTTTAAAAGCTTATTAAGTTAGGGAGTTCGCAAAAAATAANNTTATTTATTTCCTCATCCCTTACTCTCTGATGTGCAAACGGTAGCCAGTACCGTGGATGTTTTTGATCTCAATATTTGGATCTGCTTTTAGCAGGTGACGGAGCTTGCTAACGTACACATTGAGGCTACGCCCCCGGAGGTATTCCTCTTCTCCCCAGATGGATTGTAGAGCGTTGTCGCGTGAAAGTACGCCATCAGGAGCAGTGGCAAAGAGAAGTAATAACTTGGCCTCTGTGCCGGTCAACGATTGAACGTTGGTGCCTAAGGTGAGCTCCTGATTTTGAGGGTGAAAAGAGAATTGGCCAATAGTATACTCTGCTGCTTCCGCCGCTTGTTCTTGCTCTTGTTGACGGCCTACACGGCGCAATACCGCAGCGATTCGAAGATAGAGCTCTTCCATACTAAAAGGCTTGGGCACGTAGTCGTCGG
>NZ_JBOEFX010000211.1:0-856 GCF_050633125.1 Lewinella sp. | reverse complement strand
ATAAGGTCATGTAAGAAATTTTCAAGGGGGTGTTTGGTTCCTAAAAGGTGAAATAACGATTAGGGCAGCTCCCTATCGCTCTTCAAATTTACATATTTTATTTTTTTGAAAGGATAGCGCTTATTCCCAGTTCTTTTGTGCCTTTTTTTCTAGCTCGGACATCGGATACCGATCAACCAATTGATGCTGGAAGCTGGGGGCTCCCTCTCCGTAGTCGCGGGCATAGAAAACGAGCCCCAGGCCTTTGGCATAAATCTCCTGGCCAGTAAAGCGAGGTTCAATATCACCGATGATAGAATCCCGCTGATCAACGGAGCCGCTAAGCGAGAAGTGGATGGCTGGATATTCCTGCTCCTCGTAAGTATAAGTGGTGTCGCCCTGAAATTGGCGATTGATCAAGATCGTTGTGCTGCCGTGCGGCTGCGAGGGGAGTTGAAAACGAACTTGGTAGATGTACACCTCGCTGCCATCCTCTTTGACTTCAAAGGGAAAAACGTTGGAACTAATTACTTCACCAATGGCTTGTTGTTGCTGATTGGTACTATCGGTTTCAAAAAGATAAAGGTTGCGCAAGAGGATGCCATTGTTGACCATCTCCTCGCGGTAGAGGCTACTAGGCAGGAAGTCTCGATAATAGGCCTTGGTGAAATAATAAGCCGAATCGGTAGGCAGGGGGCGGTAGTACCAGTAATCGGCGGCGAGAGCGTCGTGTTGAGTATCTCGGTATTCGTAGACAAGGCCATCGGTGAGTTCCCGTAATGGGAAATAGTAATCGCGGATATCACGTAGGCCGTCGTCTTGGCAACTGGTGATAGGAAATAAGGTTGCTATTGTAAAAAGTAGGAAATAGAAGTTT
>NZ_JBOEFX010000210.1:0-3368 GCF_050633125.1 Lewinella sp. | reverse complement strand
CAAACGATCGACAGGATTTTTTTTAATTAAAAAATCCTGTCGATCGTTTGCACCATGCGAAACTCAATATACCAACAAAAAATCAACAAACTTTGCTACATTACTAATGCTTAATTTTTAAACCACACATTTAAAATAAAGATAAACTATTAAAAATAAAAAACAATGCAATAAAAATAAAAAAAAAACTCTAAATACTAAAAAAAATAAACTTTCCTCAAATTGAATACTAACAAAAAAAAACACTCTGTCTTATCAGATACAAAGATCTAAATAACAAAATAAATAACAAAATCCTTTATTACACTAAATTTATATATAAATCATAAATTACACTACTTTTTAATTTAAAATAAATGCAAACATAAACAAACAAAAAAAGACACTTTACTTTAAATATAACGTAATTTCAAAATAAAAATTCTACTTTTTATTTATACTCTGTTCTCTAAATAACTCAATTTGCATACCATCCGCTCTGATGTTCGTTTATACTTAAATAATTTCTTAAACGTGATAATCTAAACTACAAATGGAAATACTATATCTTCCATTTAGGACATCTTATCATTAAAAACATCACATACTAAAATCAAACAATATATACCTGGAACATTAAAATAAATCAAGGACCAAACAATATAACCTATTTAACTAATAATATATCTAGATCTAAAAAATTCATGTCAAGAAAAAGATAATGACATCATTCATGTAATTTAATGACATGATTTGGATGAAAAACACTATACTGTTTAACAAAAATAACCACAACTTAAAAACTCCGTGTATCATACATAGTATCAACTAAATTTAATCTAAAAACACTACACTCGCACGACATTCCATAAACTTAAAAATTGACCTACTACATATTCAGATTTCGCCTAGCTTTTTGATCTAATCTCGTATTTGTCTATGGGTTAAAAAAGATAAAATAATTTCAAACGTATTAACTTAACAAACGCAGCGATTTTTTTTTATATTCACGTCGAGGATAATGATATCTATTCTATATACAAACGTTGTTTACGTTCACGAAACCTAACATGTTCGAGTTTTTCCTTACTAACATAATCAAATACGACCTAATCTAGTATATACAAAAAATGATGTATTTTACCAAAAAATCTACTTCTAATCTCGATACAATTTAAATTTATATCTCTGACCAATAACATATTTACAAATTTAACTTCTATTTTTAATATTGTCAAAATAATGAACAAACAACTAAAACGTTAAATAATATTAAATAATAATAATAAACAAACAACTAACAAAATAAATAATATTAATTTATTTTGTTAATATTTTTTCCAAATCAAATTTATATTTTTTCTTTAAAAATTTTATTAAATCTAAATCAAATTTATTTATACTTACATTTTTATTTAGTTCTGATATTAAAAAAAATAGATATACTTTAAATATAGCAAACTCTTGTTTATACGACTTTCATTCCATAATTAAATCTTCTTTGCGAATACTACAAATATCTAAAAAAAAATCTAAAATATTAATATTATATTTATCCAAAAATTTACATAATTCAGCTATTATTTTATATTTTTTTTTATATTTATTTAAAATAGATATTTTTTCAACATCTTTTACTCGTCCTAAGTAAAGTAAAAAATCACAAACAGCAAAATAACTATCAAATCATCAAAATAAATATAAAAAAATATTCCTATAAAAAAGAAAAGAATAGCTTAACTAACTGTAGCGATCTTGGAAAAATATAATGACTATTAGCACATAAACCTATATCTATAAAATTATAAGCCATCATTATACCAAACCTTTAGTTATAATGTCATAATATACCCTCTAAATAAAGGTTTACCAAAAAAAGACAACAATATAAACAACTTAAAGTAACTAACATAACACATAACCTACTCATTTATTTGGAAACATTTTAATAAAACATAAAAAGGCATAAAATACACTCAGGCTTTATTTCATCCGGTGTAACAAAACTTTTGCTACTATAAAATTTTCATGTAAAGGGCAAAAGTACGAAAACATACACAAATAAAAAAACAAAAATTAAAAAAAATACGATAAAAGATCTTTTACTAAAAAATGAAAACTAAAACTAAAGAATCAACTTGAGAATCATAACTAAATTATTTGTAGACCACATTCATGTAATAATACTAAATGCGCATACCCAAACCTAAAAGTAAAAAACTAAACATATAATGAAAACTAAAACAACGATAAAGCACTTGCGAATCAAATGCAAAACCCCCATAACATATGGCATAACAAAATCTTTCACGTAGGCGCACATCTATAAAACTTAACATTATCATAGTAGCCCAATAACTCATATGACTCAAGGCAACAAATAACAAACAATGCTGTTATAACATTAACAATAACATTGTTATTCCTGAAATTCACATATATGTTTTGGATACATATATAAACCAAAAACAAGCCCCTAGCTATATGCACATAAGTAAAAAAAAAAAATAAACTTGCTCCATGTACATGCATTAATCTCATCCACCACCTTCAAACACTTCTCGTCAAAGATCACTAATAACCACTCAAACTCTCCAGCGAATATCTACAAGCTAAAACAATACCTGTTAACATTGACCTAATAATAAAATAAAACATACCCTCCAAAACTCCAATTATATGATAATACAGTTGTACTCTATAACCTATACAAATGAATATACTCATCTATTAATATTGTACTTCTCCACATACTTTATTTATTTAAGCACTTTTTTTTTTATTTAAAACCTTTAACACCTCTACCCAATAATCAACGCTCATCATTTTCAAAAATTTCTATTATAGTGCTTTACCCACAGTAGTTGTCCTTCTCTAATAGCAAATGTTAATTTACATTTAAAGCTACTTTGTGTACTAAAGTCACTCTATTTCTTCGTGTGCCCAGGTAAAATAAC
The DNA here is from genome assembly GCF_050633125.1 of Lewinella sp. Lineage (NCBI taxonomy): Bacteria > Pseudomonadati > Bacteroidota > Saprospiria > Saprospirales > Lewinellaceae > Lewinella > Lewinella sp. Next base: position 432 of record NZ_JBOEFX010000210.1, on the reverse strand, counting down.
ATCATCATCATTTAAAACTTTAATTGACCTGTAACATTAGACGTTCTAAAATAAAATTGCGGCTGAAAGCCGATGTAAAAGGTTGACGCTACCACCTTCTCTAACTTTCAAAATATATACTGTGCTTTAAATTTATGGTATGGCACAATACACCTTTATCACATAAAACATTTCTCTAGCCACTTGTTTTTTTTTTACTCTTTAACCAAAATTCAACATTTTCTCCTGCTATACCATCTTGCATTATTTATGAAACATTTCAACACATAACAAATTACTTTCATAACACTAGAGCCTACAACATTTAATTCTTGACTACAGTTACTTTTCCCGCCTCTATTTGACTGATACTACAGTTCCACGCCTTTTATCGTATATACATCCTCAATAGGCATTATAAAATCTCCTCTTTATTTCTCACTGCGTAGGGAT
>NZ_JBOEFX010000209.1:0-928 GCF_050633125.1 Lewinella sp. | reverse complement strand
TCGTCGTCAAGACCATTGATCTCGTCCGCATCAGTTACACCGTCACCATCACAGTCGCCCGTGCTGGTTGCGTTCTGGCTAACATCACCAAGATTTATATCACAAGGATCGTTGGGATCCGTATTGTCACCAGGCGTAGATGGATCACCATCCGTACCGTTGATTTCTTCGTCATTGGTCACACCGTCACCGTCACAGTCGCCCATGTCCGTAGCAGGAAGGCTAACATCTCCGATGTTCAGATCACAAGGATCGTTAGGATCGGTATTGTCGCCAGGTGTAGAGAAATCGCCGTCGGTGCCATTGATCTCATCGTCGTTGGTTACACCGTCGCCATCACAATCGCCCATATCTGTAGCGTTCATGCTGACACTCGCAAGTACCAAGCTACATGGATCATTAGGATCGGTCATGTCGGTGGCTTCATCAGAGTCAAGTACACCGTCACCATCGCTATCTTGATCCGTAACCGTAATCGTTACCGTTGCTGAAGCACATACTTCAGGAATAGGATCAGTGTTACAAACCTGGTAAACGACTGTTACCATCATGCCTGCTTCACCGAAGGTTGGCGTATAGGTCAGTTCACCCGTGTCAACATCAAAGACAACCGTACCCGCTGCTGTGCCACCAGTCTGCGTGATAGCAGTTGTACCAACATTAGCAGGGTCAAGATTATCCAGGAAGTCATCATTACCAAGGATATCAATCGTGCTTGCCATTCCAGGAGTAGCTCCTCCTATATCATCTGTAGCTGTAGCTACTGCTGGATCAGGATCGCCGCCGTTCGGGTTGCCATCATCATCACAGTCCGCCATGTTCCAGGCAGCATTCGGCGTACCTTGATCGGCAGGATTGTAATCACAAGGGTCGTTAGGGTCCGTATTGTCACCAGGCGTAGAGAAGTCGTCGTCAAGACCATTGATCT
>NZ_JBOEFX010000208.1:0-7025 GCF_050633125.1 Lewinella sp. | reverse complement strand
CATTACATCTGACACACCGCCGCTTAGTTTAATTAAAGGAATTACGACAAAAATAAGGAAGGAATAAAGCTACAGCCAACTTTGTCTAGGACGCACATACTCCGCTTCGCGTGGTTTAAAAAACAGACGCTTTCCTCAAAGTCCCCCACCCCACCAAAAAATGCCCCACCCCAAAAAAATAAAATCCACCCATTCCAACCAGTACCGTTACCTAATGGTGATTGGTGTGTTGTTCTGCGGATTTTTGGGGATCATTTCGATCGAGGAGATGTTTAACAAGAGGTATATTGATGGGACAGAACTGATACTCTCCTTATTCTTCTTCACATTCGCGCTGGCTGCTTTGAATTATTTGGTCAATAGAAAAGCCTTTGAGCTATCCAGCAAGAGGGTAATTCTGAAGACCAGATTTAGGAAGAAGGTTTTCCCGGCCAGTGAAATTCAGGGTTTCAGGGAGGAAACTTACCAAGAAAAGTACCAAAGTGGAAGAAGGCTGGTATTCAAAATGGGCAATAGGTTTCTAACCATAGACTCCAACAGCTATGCCAACTTCTACGAAATCGCAGGGTTTACCAGACAGCATTTCAAAAAATTAGAGGATCAGGAATTCAAGCGGTACGATTTTTTAAAAACCCTCCCGCTGCGGTTTTTTATGCTGATTGTAGGCGTGCTCCTTCTTGGGCTTTTTCTCAACATGCAGTTTGAGGAGATTGATAACCTAGAGGAAGACCTGCAGTACACCGAAACAACTCTGGCTTCAACACCTGCCATTGAGTCAAGTACAGGAAAAGGAAACAAACATTACATCCCGATCTATACCGTGGAACATCCTGAATTTGAATTCAAAATCAATGGTTTTCGATACAATGCCTGCAATACGAACCTTACCAATGAACTTCAGGCAGGTGACAAAATAAGGCTTGGGCTAAAAAGGGAGGACTTCAGATCGAAAATAGGAAACCTGGCCCCACCCTCCTTCCAAACGAAGCACTTTCACTGGGACATGATCCGGGTTTACCAATTGAGCCACGAAGGAAAAGAATACATCAATTTAGACCAAGCGAAAAGATTGATGAAGAATAATCAAAAATGGTCGTGGGTACTACTCGTAATGGGAGTGTTTGCCCTTTCGGTGGCGGTGATATCCTGGAAGCGGCCAAAATCGTAAATTTGCTATGCATTCCTTCTTAAATGTCCTTATAGTCAAATTCGTGGATTTGAAAACCCTCCTACATCAGGAAGATAAAATCAAGGAAGTGTACCTATCCGCACCGGCTTATATCGTCAATAAAAATCCTTTGAAGGTGCTGTTCAACGTTTTCATCTCTCAAGAAAACGGTACTCCTTGAGAACCCTAAACATGTGCTGAACAACGCAGGTAATCTGAAAATTGAAGGGATGGTAAAGGGAGAGCAACCAACTACATAACAATGGCAACAATTAAATTCCGTAAAACAAAGAAAGTATCAAAAGGAGATCTCCTCTTAAGCGTTGGTGATACTACTCTGTATGCATACAAGGTTAAAAGCGGCTGCCTGAGAAGCTATGTTATTGACAATGCAGGCAAAGAACACATCTTGCAATTTGCTCCTGAAGATTGGATAATTGGAGATATGGGTAGTTACACCAACGGCGATCCTTCTACTATTTTCATTGATGCTTTAGAAGAAAGTGAAGTCTCATTTATTTCAGCCGCTGACTTTCGCGATTTTGATAGCTTAGAAAAAGAACTCTTGGTCGAAATAGGCATCAAGCTCCGAAATAGTTTGATTGCAGCCAATAAAAGAATCATGAGCTTATTAAGTGCTACTGCCGAAGAACGCTATATGTCGTTTACACAAACCTATCCTACTTTGGTGCAGCGCCTCCCGCTAAAGCTAATTGCCTCCTACATCGGTATTACGCCAGAATACCTGAGTGATCTAAGGCGTAAGATGGCAAAATCATAGTATTACGAGCTTGTTTGGTAAGACCTCAATTCCCTACAATCGACTAATCAGGCCCTACCCAACAAGCTCTGAGTCATTTCTTAAGCTATCTTAATTTTTCTTAGCCTTATACAGCCCAACTTTGTGCCATTATTAATCAAATAAGATTTACACATGGCAAATCAACAAAATAACAAGGCAATCAATATTGCACTTTGGGTAGCTCAAGCATTACTAGGAGCTATGTTTCTAATGGCAGGAACAATGAAAGCTTCTCAACCCGTAGCCGCCTTGGCAGAATCACTTCCCTGGGTAACAACTGTGCCATTAGGGCTCGTGCGGTTTATCGGTATCAGTGAATTATTAGGTGGTTTAGGTTTGTTGCTTCCTTCCTTACTGCGTATCAAGCCATTCTTAACTGTTTGGGCAGCCATTGGGCTAGTTGTAGTGATGCTTTTAGCAGCACTATTTCACGCCTCAAAAGGTGAGTTTCCTGCAATTGGAATGAATGTCGTGCTGATGGCTCTTGCTGCATTTGTGGCATGGGGCAGAAGTAAGAAAGCTCCCATTCTCGCCAAGGGTTAATAGTATATTAACCTACTCGATGGTTTTTCGATTTTCATAGCGCTTGCTCGAAAAATTTCGAGCAAGCGCTATAAAATCACACTATGAGTGATTAATCATGGCTAATAAGAAACAACTTAAAAGTAATTGTGCTGATGCCAGAGGTAAGTTAATGCCCTTGGTTAATTTCAATAACTGTGGCGCGAAAGAAGACTGTATTACTGTTTGTCCCTATGATGTTTTTGAAATGCTCCAGATTACAATGAAAGGCAAGGACCAATTGAATTTGAAAGGAAAACTTAAAACGTTCTTTTTTAAGCACAAAGCTTACCTCACTGACCCCGCTTTATGTCACGCTTGTGAGCTATGTGTACAGGCCTGTCCCGAAAATGCGATCATCTTGACGAAGATGGTGTTTTAAGCGATGCTTACTAAACCAAGAGCTTGTTGGAAAATTTAATTTGGTAAAAAGTGGATAACTAAAATATTCGACGGAAATAGCTTAATGGGAACAAACTCTAAATAAGATGAACCGCAATTCCTTTATAAAAACCCTTTTAGGGGGAACAACTTTAATATCAATGGATGAATTCTCTACTATCGTAAATGCGATGTCACATAGCAATGAAGATAATAATCATTTACGTGAATTTGCCTCCTATGGCGCCATTCATCTAAATATAACAAACCTTGAAAAGTCTACTCATTTCTGGACAAAGATAGTGGGTATGAAACAGCGCAATACTTTCCAAAACACAGCTGAATTTGGAACAGAAGCTGAGACTCTAGTAGTCGTTCATCAAACAGCCCAAACCTCTTTTATAAAGGGCTATAGTGGACTTTACCATTTTGCTATTCATGCCCCCAATGTTGTAGCGTTCGCCAGCATGATCAACCGTTTGAATGTCAATAAATATCCTTACTCTCCTGTTGACCACACTATGTCAAAGTCTGTCTATTTAGATGACCCAGACGGAATAAATGTTGAATTCACCTTGGAAACGCCAGAAAGATTCAAGAGAGTAGTTACTACCGGTGGCCTTAGAATAGAAGGCACCGATGGTGTTATTCGTTCTGCCTCTGAACGTTTGGATGTAAATGAAATTTTGCAAGCATTAGAAGATACAGATGTAAATAAGATCATCCCAAATGACACTTATCTTGGTCATGTGCATTTGTACGCAAACAATGTTCAGAATTCCAATGCTTTTTATAAGCAACTAGGATACCTGTCGTTCAACTATCTCCCCCAATACATGTACGCCGATTTGGGTGCAGGAGGGGACTACCAGCACCGGATAGTCATGAACTCATGGCACGGCAAGAACAAACCATTAGCTCCAGCGGAAAGTGCAGGCTTAAGACATTTTCAAATCATTTATAAAAACAAAGAAAAGCTTAGCGAAGTTTTAGCCAACGTTTCGAACTACGAGGAAAAGGAAGGCGGCTACTGGCTTGACGACCCCACAGGTAATAAAGTATTCTTGACAAATAATTCCTAAAGAGTTTCTAGGCTACATCACACTATAATATGAATCATTTAAAATCCTTCCTTACCGGAAAGTATATACTATGGTTGATTCTCGCTATTCCAGGGATCATGGCAACCGTAAATTATCTAAAAGGGCAGCTGAGTTATGATATGATGATGCATATCACCGGTGAATTTGCTGGTCGATTTTTAGTTATCAGTCTCATTGCAACGCCCATCGCTTTGATGTTTCCTACAGGCCGAGCAGCTAAGTGGCTAATCAGGAATCGTCGTTTTTTTGGCGTCTCTGCATTCGCCTATACGCTATTGCACACTATTTTCTATGTTTTGGAATACCCATTTAGTCAAATAGTTAATGAATTTTCAGAGGTCTCCATTCTAACAGGATGGATTACTTTCTTTGTATTTATTCCTTTGGCGATTACGAGTACCGATGCCGCCATAAAAAGAATGGGACCTGCTTGGAAAAAGCTACAACGATGGGTGTATTTAGCTGCTGTGATGGCATTTGCGCATTGGGCTTTGTTGGGCTTGCAGGGAGAGCATGCCAGTATGGGAGGTGCATTGTTTCATTTTGCCCCCGTTATGCTTTTACAAGTCTATAGGGTTTGGAAGCAGCGACGAGAGTGTTCAAAATAGTGTGTCTCGCGCAGAGCCGCAGAGTTTTTTTTATTGCTGGTTATCAAGTAGATACATTTCGGCAATTATTCATCAGAAACACATTAATGAACAGTCTCGCAGCGACTTGTATAAGCAAGCACTTAGGTCATTACAAATATTGGACCACGACCCGCTAGGAACGGATAGCAAAATTTAGCTTATTTTGCCAATGGTAACCCTCCAAAAATGAACCAAGAGCAAAACAAATACCAACGAGACCATACGATAAAACCGCTTGTTTTTGAATTGATCAGAAATCACAAAAACAAGGAGGTGGAAGAACATTTCAAAAGCAACCCTGAGGAAATTTATCTCAAGGGATGGATGAGTGATACGCCTTTGCACATCGCCTGTTTGAGTGGAAATTTTGAAATGGTAAAGTACCTGGTTGAAAATGGAGCGTTCGTCAATGCTGAAAGAACAGGAGTATATGCTACGCCTTTGTGCTGGGCCGACAATGTAGAAATTGCCAAGTACTTGCTTGACCATGGAGCAACCATGAACGATCGGGAGCTGGACTTGGCAACAAGGCAAGACAAAATCCAGGTGATTGATTTATTACTCCGCAGTGGTGCGGAGATTCACGCGAAGGCCCCTCAATACTTGCAGTGCAGAAGCAAAGCGGCCATAGTCACCTACCGAAAGCACCAAATTGACCTAAATGGCTGCGACACCAACGGAAGTAACCTGCTCCACAAACTCGCTTGGGCAGGCTCTACCGAAGTCTTTGAATATGCCCTACAGCTAGGTCTAAGCTGGATAAAAGACAACAGCAGAAGGACGCCTTATATTTTAGCCAAGCAAGGGGCAAGAAATCATATTGTCGAACTTATAGAAGGCAAGTACCCAGCGCTTCTTGCTAATAAAATCAAGGTGGTTAAGATAAAACCAGCCTTCTCAAAAATAGCTTTCCTCCGAAAAAAAACATCCAACTATATTGCATTAACGCAGGAAGGGGAATTGATAAATTACGAAATTACAAGAGGCAATTCACTAGTAGCCACTAAGTCCATTGAGCTGGATGTGCCCATCATTAGAAACTTCGCGATCAGCCCTTCCGGTCATGTGATTATCCCTTCTGGAGAAAACAAATTGCTAAAATTAGACCGCACCACCTTTGCGCTTGTTGACACTATCGTTTTCGAAGAGACCTATAATTTCGACCAACTCACCTACCTTCCCAAGAGAGCGATTTACATCGGAAGCTCAAGCAACTGGGATATAACTATTCTTGATGAAAACTTTAACGTCATCAGGAAGATGGATGCGGAAGATGGCACCTTCTTTCCGACAGTAAGCGACAATGAAAACTTCCTCTGCTTTTTGAGTTATGACCAAGAAACGTTTTTTGACTTGTACAAGCTTGAAGCGAACCACGAAGTAAAATTCGTCCACACCTTTTTTGAAGATTGGAAGAATACCTCCAAGAGCTTTGCCTTTATAGGCGAAGAAATGCTAGTCGCTTATCCTGATAAAATAGACGTTTACCAATGGCAAGCTGGTGGTTTGAACAAAACACAAGAAATAAGCATTTCGGCCTACCCATCCGCTTACGACGCTTGCAGTCTGGCGGCCATTTCGAACGATCTGTTCTTATTCGGCAAAGGGAAAAAGCTGATCGTTTACCGAAAGAACCATGTGTTTCAAAAGATAGAAGAAATCACGTTGGCACTAAAAGAGGACGTACGGCAAATTCATTATGACAAAGCGACAATGAATTTGATTGTCATTACGAATGCGGAGATTGTTTTGTTCGAAATAGGAGGGAAAGACTGGGCAATATCCCCCCACTCCAATCACCAGTTGTAATCCCAACGACTTTGAGTTATATTTACGATTTTGAAGGGGTCGGCGAAAAATAACTTCCTCCCTTTAATGCTGATCTTTCGGCGCTGAACTTCGTTGCTTATCACTTGCATAGCTTTGGCTATGCTCGTTCTNNAGCCTGAAATGGGTAACTTATTCTTCGCCGCCCCCTAAGCATAAACCCATTATCAATAAAGCATAGTTTTGCTGGAAAAATTAGAAAAACATCCTAAGTCCATTGCTGTTTTGCCCTTCATGAATATGAGTGCGGATCAGGAGACTGATTTCTTTTGTGACGGTATCACGGAAGAGATCATCAATGCCTTGGCGCAAATTAAGGAGTTGAGGGTGACCTCCCGAACTTCTGCTTTTTTCTTTAAGGGGAAGAACATTCCGATTACTAAAATTGGTGAGCAGCTTGGCGTGGCTACCGTACTGGAAGGAAGCGTACGCTTGGCGGGAAAAAAGATGCGGATCACGGCGCAGTTGATCCAGGCTGATGAAGATTTCCACTTCTGGTCGGAGACCTGGGATCGGCAGATGGATGATCTCTTTGAAGTGCAGGACGAGGTAAG
>NZ_JBOEFX010000207.1:0-3950 GCF_050633125.1 Lewinella sp. | reverse complement strand
AGTAAAATGATTGATAAACTCTTTTGGCGTTCCATCAAATGGGTCTACATATTCCACTCTAAACCAGTAATCCGCTGATGGCATCACATTTCCATTATACGTTCCATCCCATCCAGCTCCTGCAGGACTGATCTGCTTCAAGAGCTTCCCATAGCGATCAAAGATAAATATCTTCGCCGATGGTTGGTTCTGTAGTCCAATAATATTCCAGGTTGCATTGTACGCATCTCCATTAGGTGTAAAGAACTCCATAAAATCAATAAGTCCAAAGGTTCTTACCAGTTCTCCACAACCATTGGTATCTCTTACCGTAATGGTATGCTGCCCTGGTTGTAAGTCTGTAAAGACCCCATCTGTTTGCCAAGCCCCATCATCTAATTGATACTCATAACTTCCTGAACCACCAGAAGCAGTAGCTGTCACATTATGGGTATCTGCAAAGGCAGGTGTATTCACTGCAATATCTAAGGTACTAGGCGCCGAAGAAGCCTCATACGTTACACTATCATCAAAAGTACAATTCGTTGGATGATTCATATCCGTTACTGTCACACTATAGGTTCCAGCTTCTGTCACCTGTACGGTAGCTGTAGTGGCTGTTCCACTAGGAGTTGTCCACTGATAAGTATACCCTGCACCAAAGTCCACACCAATGGTTCTAATATCCAGTGCTTGCCCTGTAGTGGCATCCACACATAAAATATCATCTGCAGGTAGGGTAAATACCGGTAATGGATTCACCTGCAGATTCACTAGTATTGGATCCGATAAACATCCTGTGATGGTTTGTCTGACTCTTGCATACAATGTCTGTGGGTTAGACGTATTGGTATAACTACTTGCATTGGCAATAGCATTGTCATCCATATCTGCATCGGTTGCTGATGCATAATACACCACTTCCATATCCGCTTGTCCATTAATAATCGCTGCATCCAAGGTTGTTAAATCAAACACTGCTGTGTCTTGATCCGCTTGATCATCTGCACATAACTCATAAGTATCCGGTGTGGTTGCTGTTGGAATTGGCTCCACACTAAGTTCTAGACTGGCAATATTATTGGTATTGACACACTCAGTAGCTATGTTCTCCACACGGATAAAGACCGTCTGTGGATCGGTTGTATTCTCAAATCCATTGACAAGGGCTGCTGTTCCTGCTAAGGCATCCGCCACTGTTGGGTGATAGCTTACTGTAAAGTCAGTAAGATCTTGAGGAGCTGACAACAGATCTAAAGAAGCCGTCACTACATCCCACTCAAACTGTCCCACATTGTCATTGTCATACTCACAGAATACATAAGTAAAAGCAGTATCGGTAAGTGCAGGTAGTGGATGTACAATCACAGGTAACTCTACCACCTTATAACAAGGTAGCATATTACTATCAATCTGAAGATCACTCTCTACTCTTACATAAATAATCACCTGTCCATCAGCATTAGCAGTAGCCATATCAACAGTATGCATGGTAGGATCTACAATCGCATTGGCATCATCCATGGCATCCATGGCTGTAATATGATAACTTACTGTGACATTATTCTCATTATCCACAATCTCTGCCTCAGATAAAGTAAGATCAAACACTAAAACACCATCTGTATCATCATCACAGGCTGTGAGTGGTTCTGGCATAGTATTCGGTGTTGGAATCGGAAGTACACGAAGAGTCATGGTAATATCTGTGGTACATCCAGCAGCATTGGTGGCTCTGATATAGATCACCTGTGGATTATCAGTATTTTGATATGCTGAAGGATCAGCAATAGGTGTATCACTCGCTAGATCAGCGGCATTGGCATAATACGCCAGTGTTAAACTCGTATCTCCCCCTGTAATCTCCGTGTATTTATCTGTTAAATCAAAACTAGTGATCTCATCACTCTCATCGCCACTCTCAGCATCATCACAAAGTGCAAATGGAGTTGGTTGTACCAGTACTGGTGGTCCTACCACAATAATATCAAAACTACCAATGGCAAAACACTCCGTGGTATTATGTTCTAATCGTACCCAGATGGTTTGTTGATTGGCTACAATATTGGTATAATCCGTAAGATTCACAATAGGACTCACATCATCCTGTGCATCTTGTTCACTCTCATGATAGGTCAATGTGAAATCACCAGGGGTTTGTGTTCCATAAATCTCTGTTTGTGTTTGAGTAAGATCAAACATATCAAATCCATCTAAACTCATCGCATCATCACACTCTTCTAAATCTGTAATCACCAGTGGTAATACAGGAATTGGTGTTACCGTAAGTGTTAATGGAGTGATGGTGGTACATCCTGTTACAGTATTGGTAGCCAAGACATAAATGGTTTGACTATCCATCATGATGTTGGTATATGGAGAAGCTAGTGGGAATAGATTCTGTTGTGCATTCTCTAATGTTTCATGGAAACTATAGGCTACATCAGGTTCATTGTTGATAATATCATTCACCAAATCATTCAGATCAAAGAGTTGGAATCCATCATTGTCCTCATCACAGATATCAGCTGTGAGGGTTCCATTAGGATCTAGTGTTGGACTTGGGAGTGGATTCACACGAATGTCAAAGGTGATGGTGTTTTGACAGCCTGTAGTATCATTGGTGGCTCTTACAAAGATGGTTTGTACCCCGATCTCTACATTGCTATACATACTTGGATCAGCAATAGGAGTATCACTAGCTAGATCAGCGGCATTGGCATAGTAGTCTAGACTAATTCCAGGAGCACTGTTGAGTAAATCTTCCGCCAGTGAAGTAAGATCAAACACCTCAATTCCATCCCCAAGTGATACCGCATCACAAAGCTCCAAGGTTGGTAGTTGTACCAGTGTTGGTAGTTCATTCACTACAAGAGTTAGATTGGTGACTGTAAAACAACCTGTGGCTAGATCTTCCACACGTACCCAAATGACCTGTGGACTAGGCGGGATATTACTATAGGCGTTTACATTATTGATCTCTCCTGTACCCGTACCAAGGATAGCATTGGCTTGTGAGTTATAATAAGAAACATCATGTGTTAGTGGATCTTCTCCGTTTAGAATATCAACCTCACTTTGCGTAAGATCAAACTGAGCGATCCCATCGGTATCGGTGTCACATTCGGCAAGAATGGTGGCATCCATCGCAGCAATCTCAGGAGCATCATGTACAATTAGATTCAGTGGTACGACATTGAAACATCCCGTAAGGACATTTTCTACACGTACATAAATGGTTTGCGTATAGGCATTGATATTGGTATAGGTATCTGGTAAGACACTTACATTGTTATCTGCATCCTCTGGGGTTTCATGATAAGTAACTGTTACCTGTCCTGGAATAACACCTCCTGTAATCTGACTCTCTGTACTACGGATATCAAAAATCCCAAAACCATCATTGTCTGTATCACAGTATTCTAGATCGGTAGGGAGATTGGCTACAGGGGATTCACTAACGATGATATCAAAATTAGTGATACTAAAACATCCTGTGACTCCATTTTCTACACGGACAAAGATTGTTTGTGAATTGCTGATGTTTGTATATGGAGAGGCAAGTGCATTCATATTATTCTCAGCATCCGCTTGTGTTAAATAATATTGAACAGATACACCTGTTTGTGAACCGATGATTTGTCCACTTTGAGAATTTAAATCACTTGCAGCGATTCCATCAAAGGGATCATCGCAAACATTTAAATCATCAGGTGTATTAGCAATAGGATTTTCATTGATAATCAGATCAAAATCCATTGTAGTATTGATACATCCTGTAAGGGTATTTACCGCACGTACATAGATTGTTCTTGGGAACGACGTATATGGACTCGGAATGGGAGCTGTATTAGACTGTGCATCAGTGAGTGATTCATGATAGGAAACATCAATATTTGCTTGACCATTAATGACTTCAGTGTCTTTGGTTGTTAAATCAAATATAAACTGATTGGCATCATCACTACAAA
>NZ_JBOEFX010000206.1:6859-10259 GCF_050633125.1 Lewinella sp. | reverse complement strand
AAGTCCAGAGTGTATCTGGAATCAGCAGGGAATCGGGTTCTATATCTGTGACGTGCTGCCGTAGTGCCACCAGCTCCACGGCTGCGCCGGGAAGTGGGTTGCCGTTTTTGTCTTGCCCACTGGCGGTAATCAGGATGGGTTCGTCAGAGTGATATTGTTTTTGAGAAAGATCTAATTCAAAGGTGGCCGCATCCAGCTGGTAATCTTCCAAATGAAAGGAGGCCGATTTTCGACCATACTTGCTTTTGTCAAGTACCGAAAAGTAGAGGTTATAGGTCTGATCGAGTTTCAGGGAATCGGCCAGCACGATTTCGGTGGTAAAAGCGCCAGCGCGATCAGGTTGGAGTGTTCTATTGATCACTTGTTGATACCTGTACCCGTTCATGGTCAGTTGAATAGGCTTTCTGAAGGGGCGACCATTGCGTTTGGTCAGGTAGGTTTTTAGTCGCAGCGTGTCGCCTGGCCGGTAGCGTGGCTGGTTGAGGGCGATATAACCTTTGAGGGTGCGATCTTTTTTCGGAAACGGCCAAATGCGCCGCCAGTTGAGGTACCAGTTGCCGCGCCCTATTCCTCGCTTGAAGAAGTGGTAAGTGTTTTTCGCCAAGCGGTAAGGCGTACTCAGAAAATAACCAACTGGTGTGCGGAAAAAGCGTCGCCGTTGGGGCTTGATCTTGTTGTACGCAACTTGGTAAAAGAGCGTGTCTCCCGGCATTTCGATACGTAGCCAGCCATTTTCACGTGGCCGTTTGGTACGGTAGCTTTGTATGGATGTTTGCCATGGGATGAGTTCTTCGTCAAAAAATAAGCGGCCATCAGGGGCTAACATACCATGGGTGTTGCGTATTTCTATACGAAGATGGTTACCATCGGCGATTTGTTGCACCCCGTATTGATGAACACTGTATTGCTGGATATTCAGCGCTTCTTTGGTGGCCTTGACGAGCAAATAATGACCAGTAGCCAAGGCAGGCATGCTGTTTTCAAAAGAGTCAACCATTTGATAGAGAAAAGGATCACTGTATAAATCTTTCCCTTGGTATTGATAAAGTGTTTGCGCCTCATCGGCCGTGATTTGAAAAACGTAAGTGTACTCAGATTGCTGGGCAGCAAGCAGTAATGGGAGCGCGAGAAGGAGGGCGATAACTTTCATTGTTTAAAAATAGAACTTATTCCTTCTAAAACGAACGCCAAATGACTAATCGCTGCCTGTGGGTGTGTGGTAGTGCTCGTTTCACTCGCGGGGGGGCGTCCCGATTCTCGGGATTCACGGGGGTGTTCGCTTTGCCCACAGTTCTTCCCTTAAGAGAAGTAAAACTCTCCTACAAGTAATTCTGAAAACCGCGAGCGAAGCGAGCACTACTCCTTATCCTCCACCACCAAACAAAGCAAGCCTGCCACGATCATAGAAACGCCACCGATGATGAGTGCATAGACGGAAACATTGCCAAAGAAAGACTTGAGCATAAAGCCTAAAATTCCAGCAGCCACAATTTGAGGGATGACAATGAAAAAGTTGAAAACTCCCATGTAATACCCCATCTTATTGGCGGGGAGTATGCTTGAAAGCATGGCGTAAGGCATAGACAGAATACTGGCCCAGGCAATACCCACACCAATCATAGAGACGAGTAGCATGTTGGGGTCAGTGATGAAATAAATGGAGAAAAGACCAATGCCGCCACAGAACAAGGCTACCAGGTGGGTCATTCGGCGAGTGATGCGCTTAGCCAAAACGGGCAACAAAAAGGCGACGATTGCCGCAATACCATTGTAGATGGCAAAGCAAATACCTACCCAGTCGGCGCCCTCATTGTAAAGGGCAGAGGTGGGGTCATCCGTACCATAAACATGACTCGTAACGGCTGAAGTCGTATAAATCCACATAGCAAAAAGTGCAAACCAGCTGAAGAATTGTACCAGCGATAGCTGCACCATCGTTTTGGGCATCTTGAAGATACCGAGGAAGGATTCGACTAAACCGTCCCAGATGCCAACAGCGGCATTTTCCTCTCTAAATTTTTCCAGGTCGTCGGGTGGATATTCTTCGGTTTTGAATACTGTCCACATCACTGCGGTGAAATAGGCAAAACCACCTAGGTAGAAAGACCAACGCACCGAGTCGGGGATCATACCATCTGTCGTCACATTGCTTACACCAAACCAATTGGTAAACATCCAGGGTAGTGCCGAAGCGATCACTGCTCCGAGGCCAATAAAGAAACTCTGCATAGCAAAACCACTGGTACGTTGCTCGTTGGGGAGCATATCGCCAACAAAGGCCCGAAACGGTTCCATACTAATATTGATAGAAGCATCCATCAGCCATAGCATAATCACTGCCATCCAAAGCGCAGTAGAATTGGGCATGAGGAACAGTGCGATGGTTGCTAATATGGCCCCNNACGGCAAAGAACGGCCGCCGTCGCCCCCATTTTTTATGCCAGGTTCGATCACTGTAATAACCAATGATGGGTTGCACTAACAGGCCGGTTACCGGTGCGGCAAGCCACAATATCGGCAGTGCATCTTTGGATGCACCCAGGGTTTCAAAAATTCGACTTACGTTGGCGTTTTGCAAAGCAAAACCAAATTGAATCCCCAGGAACCCGAAACTCATGTTCCAGATTTGCCAAAAACTGAGCTTGGGTTTTTCGGAGCTGATTGAAACGTTGGACATGGTACTTGTGTTAATCTGTGCTCAAAATAAGCGTAAACTGGTCTTTTGCCCGGTTTTGATATGCTTTTTTTATCGTGTGCCAAAAAAACGCAAGCTGGGCTTTCCCATGCACCTCTTGTACCAAATAGAAAAGGCGGCCTAAAATGGGCCGCCTTTTCTCTAAGTAAACAGGTTGGTTGTCTGTTTAAAAGATGATTGCTCGATTTGTTATTGAGCAGTCTTTTTCACTCCTTATTGNNACCACCACCTT
This sequence comes from Lewinella sp., assembly GCF_050633125.1. Lineage (NCBI taxonomy): Bacteria > Pseudomonadati > Bacteroidota > Saprospiria > Saprospirales > Lewinellaceae > Lewinella > Lewinella sp. The sequence continues at coordinate 7,332 of NZ_JBOEFX010000206.1, read as the reverse complement.
GGTAATGGTACTTCCAATCTTAATAAGGTAAAGCCCTACGGGCCAGTAAGAAACATCTATTTGAGCGTTTTGTCGAATCATACCTTGGTACACTTTGGTACCATTGAGGTTGTAGATCATTACAATTTGCTTCTCTTCGGTTTCTCCGTCAATGCTTAGGGTAAAGCTATCGTTGGCTGGATTAGGATAGACTTTAATTTCTTGCTGCTTAGTAAATGGATCACTGGTAGCAGTCGTTCCGGTATTCTCTGCATTGAAGGTGGGGCTCATGGATTGAAACTCACCGATGCCGTTAGGGTATCGTCCGTAAGAGACATCCGTTACTTGGTCGATATAAGTTACTTCATCAACAATGGTACCATCAGGGGCCACAAGGAGAACTGCTTCTGCAGCAGCAGATAGTTTGAAATTGGCATGCAGGCCTTCCTGGTCTTCGTCGTCATCTGCCCAAATGATGAGGTAGCCGTTGCCAG